>NZ_JBFUBK010000105.1:0-21884 GCF_056405815.1 Pseudomonas sp. P1_F1_2
TGCTATGCTCTAACCAACTGAGCTATGTAGCCAAGTGGCGCGCATTATTGGCTTGGAACGATGATGTGTCAAGCGTAAATCTAAAATATTTCTCTACGCTTTCAACCGCTTATCCTCCTGACCCGAAAAATCGGGCCAGGGGAGGGTGTTAGCCGAGCTGAAATCTCCCGGTATTTGCGCTCAGGGCCTTGCTGCCCTGGCTCAAGGTATCTGCTGCCAGGTTCACCGCCCGCGCGCCTTCAAGCAACCTCACTGCCGCCTGATCGACTTGCTGGATGTTGCCGCTGACCTCATCGGCGGTACTGGCCTGTTCTTCCACGGCGGTCGCAATCTGCGCCAGAGTGTCAGTCACGCCTTGCACCGCATGGGCAATTTCGCCAAGGCGTTCGCCCAGGCCGGTGACCGACTGGGCATCACTTTGTGCCTGGCTACAGGCTGCTTCCATCAGGCTGACCGCCTCATTCACGGTACTGCGCAGGCTGTCGACCGTGCCGGCGATTTGCGCGGTGGAAGACTGGGTGCGTTGCGACAGGCTGCGCACTTCATCGGCGACCACGGCAAAACCGCGACCTTGTTCGCCTGCGCGAGCCGCCTCGATCGCAGCGTTGAGTGCCAACAGGTTGGTTTGTTCGGCGACCCCGCGAATGGTGTCGACCACCAACTGGATCTGTTGCCCTTGCTCACTGACCCGGCCCAGTGCCGCGGCAGTGTCGTTCAAGCGTTGATTGAGCTGCTGAATGCTGGCGGTCGTGCGCTGACTGTCTCGACTGCTGTCGGCGGCAATGCGCTGGGTGTGCTGAGCGCTGCCTGACGCCTGTTCACAGCTCTGGGCGACCCCTTGAGAAGTAGCCGCCAGTTGCGTGGCCGCAGCGGCGATCTGGCTGATTTGCAATTGCTGCGCTTCGACTTCGCCGAGTGCGCCACTGGAGTGCTGATTGAGCGTGCGTACGGCGTTRCTCACTTGCAAGGTTTCGTGATCGACCCCCAGCAAGCTGTTGCGCAATTGCACCACGGCGACGTTAAGGGCGGTGCTGATGGCCGCCAGTTCGTCACGGCCCTGCACCGGGGCTTGCAGGCTCAGATTGCCGTCACGCAAGGCTTCGGCCAGCAGCGTGATACCGCTGGCGCTACGACGGATCGAGGCTTGCAGGCAGATAAACAGGTACAGCGCGGCCAGGAGCAGACAGCCAAAGATGGTCGCCACCACAATGAATTGCCGAATCGCCGAGCCGTGGTAGTAATCCAGGCGCTGATCCAGCGACGTCAATGACTGCTGGCGCAACGCGGCGAGGTCGGTGAGCAGGGCGTCCAGGTTGCGTTCGAACTCTTCCGGCTTGAGCGTAATGCTGCCGCCGAACACCCCGTCATCCAGGACTTTCAGGCTCGCGTCCAGGTGTTTCAGGTTGTCATGGTATTGCCCGGCCCAGCTTTGCAAAGCACTTGGCAAGCGGGCTTCCAGGAGCGTGGCGGTTTTCACCAGCTGCTCCCGGGCATCACCGATACGGCTGCGCAAATCACGCAATTGCAGGCGGCTTTGCAACGTGAACTGTCCCGAGACAACCGACGCCTGACCCACGCTGGCCAGGCGGCCGACCCGTTCGATCAGGTCGGGCGCGTGTTGCGTCGAGATCTGCGTCAGCAGGTAGGTTTCCAGCCAGGGCGCGAGTGTCAGGCGATTGTCCATGGCGATCTGTTCACGCAGGGCTTGCAGTGCGCTCAAGGCGTTGGTGAAACGGTCGTAACCGTCCGGCCACCAGCCAACACTGCTCAGGCTTTTCGAGTCCAGGCCATTGAGGGCAGTTTGCAGGGCTTGATACCGGGTCAGCGTCTCGCCCTCGGCCCCTTCGGTTTTCAATGCATTGCCCAGGTCCGACGTGGCTTGAGCGACGGCAGGCTGAACCGCATCAAACGCGCCCATCGCGGCGATGGTCGCCGGCGTCGGCTGGCGATTGGTTTCCGTGGCGCGCCAGCGAGCAGCGCGATCCCGCTGGGCGGCGAGCAGGTTGTCGAGCGCATCCAGCGCGAGCAACTGACGCACACCGGCACGTTCGCCGGAGATCAGATTGAGTTTGTCGCGATAATCCTGACCAATCATCCACAGGCTGCCCGTCAGCGGCAGGATGAACAGCAGAAACAACAGCTGAAATTTGCGTGCGAAGCCRAAACGCCCCAGCAACCCGATCCCCGGTGATAAAAAAGACATGCCCCATGACTCCTCTGGACACCACGCACCATCGGCGTGCGTCGAGGTCATTGCGACCGCGACATGTGCCCTTTTAAAAGGCCTCGAAAGTTCACCCTCGCCAGCTCTGTAGGCCGACTCTGTAGCGAAACTTCCCATTCTCGGTCCTCTTTGTAAGAGGCCCGCGTTGAAGGTGTTAAACAAGGCAAGATTCAGACCATGGCGTTGCGCTATCACCTATCGGCCGATGAAAGATTAGTTCGTTAGCTGGCTAAGGGGATGGCGTTGTCGCACCGAAAAATGGCACATTGACGCACCTGCCCGCATGCACCCATCTGCTATACGGAAATACTCATGGCTATCAGCACTACCCAGACCGGCACGACGTCGGCTCCCGCGACTTCACAAAGCAGCCCTCTAGTCATGCGCATCATCGGCGCGGTGGCGCTGGCGCACCTCATCAATGACCTGATCCAGTCGGTGCTGCCGTCGATTTATCCGATGCTCAAGGCCAGCTATGGCCTGACCTTTACCCAGATCGGATTGATCACGTTGACCTTCCAACTGACCGCTTCGCTATTGCAGCCGTGGGTCGGTTATTACACGGACAGACATCCCAAGCCCTGGCTGCTGCCCGCTGGCACGGTGTGCACGCTGATCGGCATTTTGATGATGTCTGTGGTTGGCACCTTCCCGTTGATTCTGCTGGCGGCGGGGTTGATCGGTATCGGGTCGTCGACCTTTCACCCCGAAGCATCTCGCGTGGCGCGACTGGCCTCGGGCGGACGATTTGGCCTGGCGCAATCGACCTTTCAGGTGGGCGGTAATGCCGGCTCGGCGTTCGGTCCGTTGTTGGCGGCGGCGATCATTATTCCTTATGGCCAGGGGCATGTGGCCTGGTTCGGATTATTCGCGGTGTTCGCGCTGTTCGTGCTCTACCGGATCAGCCGCTGGTACGCCAACCACTTGAGCCTGTTCAAGCTCAAACAAGGCCAGGCGGCGACTCATGGCCTGTCCAAGGGGCGGGTGACCAGTGCGCTGGTGGTGCTCGGTTTGCTGGTGTTCTCCAAGTATTTCTACATGTCCAGCCTCACCAGCTACTTCACGTTCTACCTGATCGAGAAGTTCGACCTGTCGGTGGCCAGTTCGCAGTTGCACCTGTTCCTGTTTCTGGGCGCGGTCGCGGCGGGGACCTTCTTTGGTGGGCCGATTGGCGACAAGATCGGGCGTAAGGCAGTGATCTGGTTCTCGATCCTGGGTGTGGCGCCGTTCACGCTGTTGCTGCCGCATGTCGACCTGTTCTGGACCAGCATCCTCAGCGTGATCATCGGTTTCATCCTGGCTTCGGCATTCTCGGCCATTGTGGTTTACGCGCAGGAACTGGTGCCGGGCAATGTCGGAATGATTGCCGGCGTGTTCTTCGGTTTGATGTTCGGCTTTGGCGGGATCGGCGCGGCGTTGCTCGGGCATCTGGCGGACGTGCACGGCATCGAATACGTGTACTTCCTGTGCTCGTTCCTGCCGTTGTTTGGTGTGTTGGCGATCTTTTTGCCGCGAACCAAAAAGGCCTGATAGCTCACCGTCCTGTAGGAGCAAAGCTTGCTCGCGATGGCCGTTACGCGATTTACCATTAGCACCGCGTTATCGTTCATCGCGAGCAAGCTTTGCTCCTACAGGCGCAAAAAAGCCGCGTATCAAACGCGGCTTTTTCTTGGGCGGGTGTTTTACAGGCTCAGGCACTGCTATTGCGGAAACTACCGGGTGTGATGCCCACTACTTTTTTGAACGCTCGGGTCATGTGGCTTTGATCGAAGAAGCCGCAGGTGAATGACGCTTCTGCGAGACTGGATCCGGTGCGCAGCAGTTTTTGGACCTGGGCGATTCTTTTCTGAATCTGATAGCTGTGGGGCGAGACGCCAACGCTTTTTTTGAACACCCGGATCAGGTAAAGAGGGTCAAGGTTCACCAGTTGCGCCAGTTCTTCCAGAGACAGATGTTTGTCGAACTCGACTTCGAGCTTCCTCTTGATCCTTTGCACGGCGTGCTGCTCAACCGCACTGACGGGTTCGATGGGCGCTCCGCTGCGCTCGAAGAGCTGCGTCACCAGATCCAGCAGGATCGTTTCCCGTTCAAGGCTGGAGGGCGATTTTTCAATGATTTGATGTTGATGCAAAAAGGTCCGGGCGAAGTCGGGGGCCTGGCTCAGCGCTGTTTGAAAAAGATGAATATGATCGTCTGAAAAACGCCCTTGAAACACCATCCGATTGACCCATTCGGGGTCGATATAGAGCATTCGATACATCCAGCCCTCATCATGGCCTGGCAAGCCGTCGTGGATCTCCCCGGGGGTAATGGTGACCACACTGTCAGCGACGCCCATGTAGTAATTGCCGCGATAAAAAAGTTTTTCAACCCCGCTACTTATAACGCCGATAGCGTACCGGTCATGTGAATGTCGGCCGAAAGATTGAGTGCTGTAACGCGCAGATAGCAACTCACAGTCGCCTTCGGGTATACGCCAGAATTGAACAAAGTCCTTGTCTTTTTGAGGGGCTTTGTTGCGGCGACTTTTGTCCATGAATTGTCCAGTTTTGTGCAATACGTATGAAAAAAAGGTCGCTAAATTTAGCACCTGTTTCATAACACAAGCTAGGGGGTACGATGTCTACAAAACTGGTAGTTGGGGATTTTAATAAGTCTTCATGGTCATTTCGTGCGTGGCTGGTTCTTGTGACAGCGGATGTTGAATTTGAAACCCTTCAGATCAAACTGGAACAAAGCGACACCCGCCAGCGCATTCTGGAGCACTCGCCTTCCGGCAAGGTGCCGGCGCTGCTGCTTGATGATGTCGTCATCACCGACAGCCTGGCCATCAGCGAATACATTGCCGATTACTGTCCGGCCGCCAACCTTTGGCCCCGGGATTCAAGGGTCAAGGCTCTGGCACGCGCTGCTGCGGCAGAGATGCACTCCGGTTTCATCCACCTGCGCACGCAGATGTCGTTTGGCCTGAACACAGGCGACATCCCGGAAAGCCTGACCGCCGAGACGGAAGGGGAAATCATGCGGATATTCGCTATCTGGAACCAGCTCCGTGAGGTGAGTGGTTCAACAAAGTTCCTCTGCGGTGACTTCGGCATTGTGGATGCGATGTTTGTTCCGGTGGTGTTCCGCTTCCGTCGTTATGGTATTGCCATCCCTGCGCAACTGCAGGGCTATGTCGAAAATATTCTGGGTTTTGCACCGGTACAACAATGGTTGAAGTTGGCCGCGCAAGAAGTTTAAAGAGTGGTATTGCTGCTAACGCTTAATGCCAATTAATAGTGAGTGGATTTTTGGCACATGGCAGAAAAGACCTTTGGGGATTTTCTGCTTTGTCGAATCTGATAGTTACTCACCTGGGGAGTTGTGAGTACTCATAAAGTTAATGCCGGTCTTTATCAATGAGGTTTCTCATGGCGACTAATAATAATCGGGCAATCATTGAATTGACCATCGGTGGACTGATGCTCAGTCTGTCTGCTCTAGCTGTCGCTTTCGCCCATATCGGCGCGGGTGGCGCAGGGTTCTATCGGATGGTGTTCGCCTCGATCCTGTTCTTCCTGCTGCTCAAGGTGCGCAAAACACCGGTGCTCCTCAAAAGCGCCAAGGCGCAGCTGTACACCGCGTTGGCTGGGGTGTTTTTGGCCATTGACCTGGTGCTTTGGCATCAGAGCATCTATATCGTCGGCCCGGGCATCGGGTCGATCCTGACCAACTGTCAGGTGTTCTTCATGACCCTGTTGGGGTTGTACCTGTTGAAGGAAAAACCTTCGATCTACTTCCTGGTCTCCATTAGCTTGGCATTTGTCGGGCTCTATCTGTTGTTGCTACCCGAGATGACCAGTGCGGTAGGGATCAAGGGCGTGGTGTATGGCGTGCTGTCGGGGCTGGCGTATGCCATCTGTGTGTATTTTCTGAAGATCAACACCCAATTGCCGGACGGCGGGGGTGACAAGATCGCACAGATGCTCAATTTGAGTCTTTGGGCGGCATTGGTTCTGCTGACATACGCGCTGGCAACTGGGGAAAGCCTGGCCATCGTGGATGGGCAAACCTTGCTGATGCTGATCATCTACGGGGTACTGGTGCAGTTTGTCGGCTGGTTGCTGGTCAACCGTTCGATCGGAGCAATCAGCCTGGGGTTGGCCGGTCTGATCCTGTTACTGGAGCCGGTGATCACCTATTTCATTGATGTCACCTTTCTCGGCAAGGCCAGCTCCACGCTGCAGATTTGTGGCGCGCTGCTGACTGTCTTTGCGGTTTATATCGGTTCAATCAAACCCCCTGAGAAAGCGCAGCCTTTGCCCGAGGCGACCTGACAAAAGGTTTATCACTGTGAGCCGTGACCCCGGTCAATACGTTACGCGCAGGCCCGCAAAGTTTGCGTGTCGTCGAGGAGAATGGTGATCCCAAGACGCAAAAATCCCCGTATCAGCAAGTGATTACGGGGATTTTCAGTCTATCGGGTTCCGTGTTAATCCACGGTCACCGTTACACGTTGAAGCGGAAGTGCATCACGTCGCCGTCTTTGACGATGTAGTCCTTGCCTTCCAGACGCCATTTACCGGCTTCTTTGGTGCCGGCTTCGCCCTTGTACTGGATGAAGTCGTCATAGGCGATGACTTCGGCGCGGATGAAGCCTTTTTCGAAGTCGGTGTGGATCACGCCAGCGGCTTGCGGTGCGGTGGCACCGACGCGAACGGTCCAGGCGCGGACTTCTTCAACACCAGCGGTGAAGTAGGTCTGCAGGTGCAGCATTTCGTAGCCAGCGCGGATCACGCGGTTCAGGCCAGGCTCTTCGAGGCCCAGGGCTTCGAGGAACATGTCTTTCTCTTCGCCGTCTTCCAGCTCGGCGATTTCGGCTTCGATCTTGTTGCAGACCGGAACCACCATGGCGCCTTCTTCGTCGGCGATGGCCTTGACGATGTCCAGCAGCGGGTTGTTCTCGAAACCGTCTTCAGCGACGTTGGCGATGTACATGACCGGCTTGGTGGTCAGCAGGTGGAAGCCACGAATCACTGCCTTGTCGTCGGCGCCCATGTTCTTCATCAGCGTGCGCGCAGGCTTGCCGAGGGTGAAGTGAGCGATCAGTTGCTCCAGCAGGCCTTTCTGGACCACGGCGTCCTTGTCGCCACCCTTGGCGTTGCGGGCGACTTTCTGCAGTTGCTTCTCGCAGCTGTCGAGGTCGGCGAAGATCAACTCCAGGTCGATGATCTCGATGTCGCGTTTCGGGTCGACGCTGTTGGAGACGTGAATCACGTTCTCGTCTTCGAAGCAGCGGACCACGTGGGCGATGGCATCGGTTTCACGGATGTTGGCGAGGAACTTGTTGCCCAGGCCTTCACCTTTCGAGGCGCCGGCAACCAGGCCTGCGATGTCGACGAATTCCATGGTGGTCGGCAGGATGCGCTTTGGATTGACGATGGCCGCCAGGGCATCCAGACGCGGATCCGGCATCGGCACGATACCGGTGTTCGGCTCGATGGTGCAGAAGGGGAAGTTTTCGGCCGCGATCCCGGATTTGGTCAGGGCGTTGAACAGGGTGGACTTGCCGACGTTAGGCAGGCCGACGATGCCGCAATTGAATCCCATGGTGTTTCCCCTCGGATTAGAGTCAGGCCTTCTGGCTGTGCAGGTTTTTCATCGCGCGGTTCCATTCACCGGCGAGGATATCCGGCAGCACGCCGAGGGCAAAGTCGATGCTGGCATCGAGTTTTTCCTGTTCGGCGCGTGGCGCACGACCCAGGACGAAATTTGAAACCATACTGGCAACGCCCGGGTGGCCAATGCCAAGCCGCAAGCGATGAAAGGTGTTCTGATTGCCCAGTTGCGCAATGATGTCGCGCAACCCGTTGTGACCGCCATGGCCGCCGCCCTGCTTGAGCTTGGCAACGCCCGGAGGCAGGTCGAGTTCGTCATGCGCCACGAGGATTTCTTCAGGCTTGATGCGGAAGAAACCTGCCAGGGCTGCTACGGCCTGGCCGCTACGGTTCATGTAGGTGGTGGGAATCAGCAGACGAACATCCTGACCCTGATGCGAATAGCGTCCGGTCAGGCCAAAATATTTGCGATCGGCGACAAGGTTTACACCTTGTGCGTTCGCGATGCGCTCAACAAAAAGGGCCCCTGCGTTATGCCGGGTCTGTTCGTATTCAGCACCTGGATTTCCCAGGCCAACGATCAGTTTAATGGCGGTCACGATAGGGGCCCTTCCTTGGAGTGGTGGATAACATCGCTGCAATCGGTGTGTGCGGCGAAAGTGGACGAAAATTGCTCATTTACCATTATGTAAACTCCGCGTTCCCGCCCGCTTTCTCGCTACGTTCCAGTCCGCGATGTTTCCGGTCACTCCGGCGTACAGAGTGAATTACTCTGCAGCGCCTTCTGCAGCTTCTGGAGCAACACGTGGAGCGTGAACGTTGGCAACAGCCAGGTCGTTACCGTGAGCCAGAGCAACAAATTCAACGCCTTTAGGAGCGCTGATGTCGGACAGGTGAATGATCGAGCCGACTTCGGCGTTAGCCAGGTCAACTTCGATGAATTCAGGCAGGTCTTTTGGCAGGCAGGACACTTCGATTTCAGCAACAACGTGCGAAATCTCGCCGCCTTTCTTCACTGGAGCAGCTTCGTTGATGAAGTGCACAGGAACGATAGCGGTCAGCTTTTGGCCGGCAACTACACGTACGAAGTCAGCGTGCATCACGTGGCCTTTGGCCGGGTGACGCTGCAGAGCCTTGATGATTACGTTTTGCTTGGTGCCGCCAACGTTCAGCTCGATGATGTGGCTGTAAGCCGCTTCGTTTTCGAGCAGTTTGGCAACTTCTTTAGCCAGCATGCTGATGGATTCAGGGGCTTTTTCGCCACCGTAAACTACAGCTGGTACCAGGCTTGCGAGACGACGCAGGCGGCGGCTCGCACCTTTCCCCAGGTCGGAACGCACTTCAGCATTCAGAGTAAAATCGTTCATGTTGTATCTCCAAAATAACCACATTCGCCCCAGCGTTTGCGACCAGCGCTAAAGGCGATATGGGCAAAAAAGCCCCGCCCCGACAGGAATGCCGGGGCGGGGCGCTTTTCGTCAACGCGATGATTGAAAAGGGCAGGGCCCTTAACGGAACATCGCGCTGATCGATTCTTCATTGCTGATGCGGCGGACCGCCTCGGCAACTACCGGCGCGATATCCAGTTGACGGATACGCGAGCAGGCTTGTGCAGCAGCGGACAACGGGATGGTGTTAGTCACCACCAGTTCGTCCAGCATGGAATTTTCAATGTTTTCGATCGCCCGACCGGACAGCACAGGGTGTGTGCAGTAGGCGAAAACCTTGGCAGCGCCATGCTCTTTCAAGGCCTTGGCCGCGTGGCACAAAGTGCCGGCGGTATCGACCATGTCATCGACCAGAATACAGGTACGCCCTTCGACATCACCGATGATATGCATCACTTCAGAGTGATTGGCTTTCTCACGGCGTTTGTCGATGATCCCGAGATCCACGCCCAGGGACTTGGCAACAGCACGTGCACGCACGACGCCACCAATGTCCGGGGACACGATCATCAGGTTTTCGAAGCGCTGATCTTCAATGTCATCCACCAATACAGGGGAGCCGTAGATGTTATCTACCGGAATATCGAAGAAACCCTGGATTTGGTCAGCATGCAGATCAACCGTGAGAACACGGTCGATGCCGACTACGGTAAGCATGTCAGCAACAACTTTCGCGCTGATAGCCACACGTGCGGAACGCGGACGGCGATCCTGACGGGCATAACCAAAGTAAGGAATAACAGCAGTGATACGAGTAGCCGAGGAGCGGCGGAAGGCATCAGCCATCACTACCAGTTCCATCAGGTTATCGTTGGTCGGAGCGCAAGTCGGCTGAATAATGAAGACATCTTTACCGCGGACGTTTTCATTGATCTCGGCTGTAATTTCGCCGTCGGAAAACTTACCGACAGAGATGTCACCGAGAGGGATATGCAGCTGACGTACGACACGCCGAGCCAGATCGGGGTTGGCGTTCCCCGTAAAGACCATCATCTTGGACACGCGCAGTACCTGAAGGCTGAGGGTAACCTGGATGAGTATAGGAAAATGGCAGGGGCGGCTGGATTCGAACCAACGCATGGCAGGATCAAAACCTGCTGCCTTACCGCTTGGCGACGCCCCTGTATCTGTTGCAACGATTACCCAGTAATCGGTTCCTTTAGAGCAGACTTTGCAGCTTGCGATGCAACATCGAAACGTTGCTTCCTTTTGCTACAAACCCTGTAAGGGTCTCTGTAAGAAGGGCCGAGACTTTATCAGCTTCAGCTTTGCTTGGGAAGCCCCCAAACACACAACTTCCAGTGCCAGTGAGTTTTGCTTCGGTAAAATTACCTAACAAATTCAATGCGTTACGTACCTCTGGATAACGCCTTGCTACTACCGGCAAGCAGTCATTACGACTGTTTCCCTTGGGAACGGGGCGCACTTTAATGGGAGGAGAGTTACGTGTCAACAGCGGATCTGAAAAAATTTCTGCTGTACTTACAGATACTTGCGGTATCAGCACGACATACCACGGTTCTTCGGGGTCTACAGGGGTCAGTTTCTCCCCGACGCCCTCGGCAAAAGCCGCATGGCCACGCACGAAAACCGGGACGTCAGCCCCCAGTCTCAGGCCCAGTGCCGCCAGTCGATCCTCGTCCCAACCCAATTGCCAAAGATGGTTGAGGCCCAGCAATGTCGTCGCGGCATTGGAGCTGCCGCCACCAATTCCACCGCCCATGGGCAGGACTTTTTCGATCCAGATATCAATGCCGAGTGCGCAACCGGATTGCTCCTGCAGTTGCTTCGCGGCCTTGACGATCAAATTGCTGTCGTGGGGAACACCCTCGAACTCGGTATGCAACCGGATCACACCGTCGTCGCGAACGGCAAAAGTAATTTCATCGCCGTAGTCGAGGAACTGAAAAATCGTCTGCAACTCGTGATAGCCGTCATCACGGCGACCGAGGATGTGCAGCATCAGATTGAGTTTGGCCGGGGAGGGCAGTCTCAGGCGAGGCACGGTCATGTTCATTGCCCCAACTTGCGTGGTTGCCATTCCTTGATCACCAGCGTGACATCAAGGTCGGTGCCGTGAAGTTTTATCTTCTCGGGCAGCCAGAAACCGTTTTGTTGTGTGTAAGTGGTGTATTCAACCTGCCAGCCATCCTGTTCGAGACTGGCCAGGCGACTGTCGGCATCCAGCGTCAGTTTGCTTTTGCTGTCGGGTGCCGGGAGTCCGCGGACCCACCAGGCCAGGTTGGACACCGGTAGTTTCCAGCCCAGTTGTTCTTCGAGCAGCACTTCCGGATTCGGTGCGTCATAGCGACCCTGGTTCGCCACTTCCAGCGAGACCTTGCCAGGTCGGCCGGTCAGGCGTGCGGCGCCGCGACCCAGCGGGCCGGAAAGGCGGATGTCGTAGTAATCCTGACGTTGCAGCCAGAACAGGGTGCCGCTGCCCGAGTCTTTGGGGGCGCGGATGCCGATCTTGCCGTTGATCTGCCAGCCGTCGAGGGCCGACAGTTGCTGTTTATGTTCACGCCATTGGGCCGGGTTGCCGTGACCTTCGACGGATTCGCGAGCGCCGAAGCCCGCGCAACCGGCGAGCAGGGCAATAAAACTGAAAACAATGAAATGGCGCAAAAACATAATCTTAAAGAGTCTCTGATCCGGTCAGGCGCTTGATGGTGCCGCGCAGGGTAGGGCTGTCAGGTTGTTCCTTGAGGAATTTGCCCCAGACTTGTTTGGCTTCGCGCTGTTTGCCATTGGCCCACAGCACTTCACCCAGGTGGGCGGCCACTTCCTGATCGGGGAAACGCTCTAGTGCCTGGCGCAGATAGCGCTCGGCTACATCGAGATTACCCAGGCGGAAGTTTACCCAGCCGAGGCTGTCGAGCACCGCCGGGTCTTCCGGATTGATCTGGTGAGCCTGTTCGATCAAGGCCTTGGCCTCGGTATACCGCGTGGTGCGGTCGGACAGGGTGTAGCCGAGCGCATTCAGTGCCATGGCATTGTCCGGGTCGCGCTTGATGATCAGGCGCAGGTCTTTTTCCATCTGCGCCAGGTCATTGCGTTTTTCCGCCTGCATGGCGCGGGTATACAGAAGGTTCAGATCGTCCGGATATTGCTGCAAGGCTTTTTGCAGGACACCGAAGGCTTTGTCGCTCTGATTGTTGGCTGACAAGGTTTCGGCTTCGATCAGGTACAGCTGAATCGCGTAGTCAGGTTGCTCGTCGCGCTCTGCAGCCAGACGGCGTTGGGCTTCAGCGGTCCTGCCGTTATTGATCAGAATGTCGGTCTGGCGCAATTGGGCTGGCAAGTAGTCGTTACCAGGCCCGACTTTGCCGTACTCGATCAACGCGCCTTGGGGATCGTTGCGCTCCTCTGCGATACGGCCCAGGTTCAGGTGGGCGGAGTCGACGTGGCTTTCGCGGGCGATCAAGTCTTCAAGCAGGCTCTTGGCCTCGTCCCAGGATTTTGCCTCCAGGCAGACCAGTGCCAGGGAATAACGCAGCTCGTCATCCTCTGGGTACTGTTGCACCAGGCTCGAAAACTCGGCTTTGGCGTCTTCTATGCGGTCTTGCTCAACCAGCATGCGCGCGTAGGTCAGGCGCAGGCGTTTGTCGTCTGGGTATTTCTTGATGCTTTTTTGCAGCAGTGGCAAGGCTTCGTCGCCGCGGTTGAGCACTTGCAGCAGGCGCGCGCGCAGCAGGATCGGAGCAATTTCACCGTCATCGGGCGGATTGTTTTCCAGCAGGGCCAATGCACCCTTGGCGTCGCCGTCCTGTTGCATCAACAGGGCCTTGCCGAAAATCAACTGACTGTTGTTCGGGTGGCGTTGCAGCAAACGGTCGAAGCTGTTCATCAAACCGTTGCGCGTGTCCTGGTCGGTATCGGCCGCGGACAGGGCCAGAAAGTCAAAATGCGTGTCGCCTTTGCCTTGCAGGACTTTCTCCATATAAACCATGGAGTCGTCGTAACGACCGGCACGGGCCAGTTGCACGGCAGCCGCACGTTGCGCTTCGAGGTCTTGCGGGGCGTTTTTTGCCCAGATCAGCGCGGTGTCCAGGGCAGCCTGATCGGCGCCCAGGTACTCGGCAATGCGGAATGCTCGCTCGGAGATGCCCGGATCCTGTGTGTTGATGGCCTGGGTCACGTAGTTATCCAGCGCAATGTCGAAACGATTGCGCTGGCCAGCCAGTTCGGCGCTCAGCAAGCTGAAGATGGTTTCTTCACTGAATGAGCTGTAAACCTTGGGCTTTTCAGGGGCCGGAGTGCTGTCTTCGACCGGCGACGTACCGTCCGGCGACACGGGGGCCAAGGCTTGGCAGCCGCTCAGGAAGACAAAAGCGAGGAGCAACGCGGAAGATCTATTCATATAGGAAGAGGACGACTAACCTGCGGTCGGATCATCATGACACAAGCCTTCGGCCAAACATAACCGAGTCTCAATCGATGTCTTTATAGAGACGGGACATGGGGACAATAGTCAGCGGTAGTTGTTCTGGCTGTGACGAAGTAGGACAATTGCCGGCTTCACGTCACCATCAGCGACCTTGAATGGCCTTCCTTGCACTCGGTATCAACCACAAGACTGCTTCTGTAGACGTCCGCGAGCGCGTGGCCTTTACCCCTGAGCAGCTGGTGGAGGCCTTGCAGCAGCTCTGCCGCCTCACCGACAGCCGCGAAGCTGCGATCCTCTCCACCTGCAATCGCAGTGAACTTTATATAGAACAGGATCACCTTTCGGCCGACGTTGTGTTGCGCTGGCTGGCCGACTATCACCATTTGAGCCTCGACGAGCTGCGCGCGAGCGCTTATGTGCATGAAGATGATGCGGCAGTTCGTCACATGATGCGGGTCGCCTCCGGGCTCGATTCGCTGGTGTTGGGCGAACCGCAGATTCTCGGCCAGATGAAATCGGCCTATGCCGTCGCCCGCGAGGCCGGGACCATTGGCCCGTTGCTTGGCCGGTTGTTTCAGGCCACGTTCAACGCGGCCAAACAAGTGCGCACTGACACCGCCATCGGCGAGAACCCGGTGTCCGTGGCGTTTGCCGCGGTCAGCCTGGCGAAACAGATTTTCAGTGACTTGCAACGCAGCCAGGCATTGCTGATCGGCGCTGGCGAGACCATCACCCTGGTGGCCCGTCATCTGCACGAGCTGGGTGTGAAGCGCATCGTGGTCGCCAACCGAACCCTGGAGCGCGCGAGTATTCTGGCCGAGCAGTTCGGTGCCCACGCCGTGCTGCTCTCGGACATTCCGGCAGAACTGGTGCGCAGCGACATCGTGATCAGTTCCACCGCCAGCCAGTTGCCGATCCTCGGCAAAGGCGCGGTGGAAAGCGCGCTGAAGCTGCGCAAGCACAAACCGATCTTCATGGTGGACATCGCCGTCCCGCGCGATATCGAGCCGGAAGTCGGCGAACTGGACGACGTTTACCTGTACAGCGTCGACGATCTTCATGAAGTGGTCGCCGAGAACCTCAAGAGCCGTCAGGGAGCAGCGCAAGCGGCGGAAGAGATGGTCTCGGTCGGCGCCGAAGATTTCATGGTCCGCCTGCGCGAACTGGCGGCGGTGGATGTGCTCAAGGCCTATCGTCAGCAAAGCGAGCGCATGCGCGACGAGGAATTACTGAAGGCCCAGCGCCTGCTGGCCAATGGCAGCAGCGCCGAAGACGTGCTGGTGCAACTGGCGCGCGGCCTGACCAATAAACTCTTGCACGCGCCCAGCGTGCAATTGAAAAAGCTCTCTGCCGAAGGCCGCCTCGATGCGCTGGCCATGGCCCAGGAACTCTTTGCCCTCGGTGAGGGCTCATCGGATAGCTTTTCGGATAAAAAACCGCAATGAAAGCGTCACTGCTCAATAAGCTGGACATCCTCCAGGACCGTTTCGAGGAATTGACCGCCTTGCTTGGCGATGGCGAAGTCATTTCCGATCAGAACAAATTCCGCACCTATTCCAAGGAATACGCGGAAGTCGAGCCAATTGTCGGCGCCTATCAACAGTTGCTCAAAGTGCAAGGCGACCTCGAAGGCGCCCAGGCACTGCTCAAGGACAGCGACCCGGACATGCGCGAAATGGCCGTGGAGGAAGTCCGCGAAGCCAAGGAGCAATTGATCGAGCTCGAAGCCAGCCTGCAACGCATGCTGCTGCCCAAGGACCCGAACGACGGGCGCAACGTGTTCCTCGAAATCCGTGCCGGCACCGGTGGCGACGAGGCGGCGATTTTCTCCGGCGACCTGTTCCGCATGTATTCGCGGTATGCCGAGCGTCGCGGCTGGCGGGTGGAAATCCTCTCCGAGAACATCGGCGAGCATGGCGGCTATAAAGAAGTCATCGCCCGTGTCGAAGGTGACAACGTCTACGGCAAGCTCAAGTTCGAATCCGGCGCACACCGCGTGCAGCGGGTTCCGGCCACTGAATCCCAAGGACGCATCCACACCTCGGCCTGCACCGTGGCGGTGTTGCCCGAGCCGGACGAACAGGAAGCGATCGAGATCAACCCCGCGGACCTGCGGGTCGATACCTACCGCTCTTCCGGGGCCGGTGGTCAGCACGTCAACAAGACCGACTCGGCGATCCGCATCACGCACTTGCCGTCCGGAATTGTCGTGGAATGCCAGGAAGAACGTTCCCAGCACAAAAACCGCGCCCGGGCGATGTCCTGGCTGTCGGCCAAGCTGAACGATCAGCAGACCAGCGCCGCCGCCAATGCCATCGCCAGTGAACGTAAATTGCTGGTGGGTTCCGGTGATCGTTCGGAGCGGATTCGCACGTACAACTTTGCCCAGGGCCGGGTCACCGACCACCGGGTCAACCTGACGCTGTATTCGCTCGACGAAATCCTCGCCGGCGGGGTCGAGGCGGTCATCGAGCCATTGCTGGCCGAGTACCAGGCCGATCAATTGGCGGCGATAGGTGAGTAAATGACGATCATTGCCAGTTTGTTACGCGCCGCAGATTTGCCCGACTCGCCCACCGCGCGCCTGGATGCCGAATTGCTGCTGGCTGCCGCCCTGGGCAAACCCCGCAGTTTTTTGCACACCTGGCCGGAGCGCATCGTTCCCAGTGAAGCGGCGCTGACATTTGCCAGTTACTTGCAACGTCGTCGTGGCGGTGAGCCGGTGGCTTACATTCTGGGGCAGCAAGGGTTCTGGAAGCTGGATCTGGAAGTGGCGCCGCACACGCTGATCCCGCGTCCGGACACTGAATTGCTGGTGGAGGCCGCGCTTGAGCTGTTGCCGGCCACCCCGGCCAAGGTGCTCGACCTCGGTACCGGCAGCGGCGCCATTGCCCTGGCCCTGGCCAGCGAGCGTCCGGCCTGGAAAGTGACGGCAGTGGATCGCGTGCTTGAAGCGGTGGCCCTGGCCGAGCGCAATCGCCAGCGTCTGCACCTCAACAACGCCACGGTGCTGAGCAGCCATTGGTTCAGCGCCCTGGACGGTCAGCGTTTTCAACTGATCATCAGCAATCCGCCTTACATCCCTAGCGCTGATCCGCATCTGGTGGAGGGCGATGTGCGCTTTGAGCCGGCCAGTGCCCTGGTGGCCGGTGTCGACGGGCTCGACGATCTGCGTTTGATCGTCGCCCAGGCACCGGATTATCTGGACGCGGGTGGCTGGCTGATGCTCGAACACGGCTACGATCAAGCCAATGCCGTGCGCGATTTGTTGCTTGGCCGTGGCTTTGAAGACGTCCACAGCCGTACGGATTTGGGTGGTCACGAACGAATCAGCCTGGGGCGCCTGCCGTGCTGAATGATCAGGAATTGTTACGCTACAGTCGGCAGATTCTGCTGCAACACGTCGACATCGACGGCCAGTTGCGCTTGAAAGAAAGCCGCGTGTTGATCGTCGGCCTCGGCGGTCTGGGCTCGCCGGTTGCGCTTTACCTCGCCGCCGCTGGCGTGGGTGAACTGCACCTCGCTGACTTCGATACGGTCGACTTGACCAATCTGCAACGCCAGATTGTTCACGACACCGACAGCGTCGGCCTGAGCAAGGTCGATTCGGCGATCAAACGCCTGAGCGCGATCAATCCCGAGATCAAACTGATCGCCCATCGCACCGCCCTGGACGAAGACTCCCTGGCCGCGGCCGTGGCTGCGGTGGATCTGGTGCTCGATTGTTCCGACAATTTCTCCACCCGCGAAGCGGTCAACGCCGCTTGCGTCAACGCTGCTAAACCGCTGGTCAGTGGCGCGGCGATTCGCCTTGAAGGGCAATTGTCGGTGTTCGACMCGCGCCGCCCGGAGAGTCCGTGTTACCACTGTTTATACGGGCATGGCAGTGAAGCCGAGCTGACGTGCAGCGAGGCCGGCGTCGTCGGACCGCTGGTTGGGTTGGTGGGCAGCCTTCAGGCACTGGAAGCGCTGAAACTGTTGGTCGGTTTCGGCGAACCGCTGGTGGGGCGCCTGCTGTTGATTGATGCGCTGGGCTCACGCTTTCGCGAATTGCGCGTCAAGCGTGATCCGGGGTGCAGTGTCTGCGGTTCCACACATGCGTGAAGCGCCGATCGGCGTGTTCGACTCCGGCGTCGGTGGGCTCTCGGTGCTGGCCGAGATCCAGCGTTTGCTGCCCAACGAGTCACTGCTGTACGTCGCCGACTGCGGGAATGTTCCCTACGGCGAGAAAACACCGGAGTTCATACGCCAGCGCTGTAGCGTCATGGCCGATTTTTTCCAGCAGCAGGGTGCCAAGGCCCTGGTGCTGGCGTGCAATACCGCGACCGTTGCGGGTGTTGCGGACTTGCGACGCGATTACCCGCAATGGCCAATTGTCGGTATGGAACCGGCCGTCAAACCTGCCGCTGCCGCGACCCGCAGCGGTGTGGTCGGCGTGCTCGCCACCACTGGCACCTTGCAGAGTGCCAAGTTCGCCGCATTGCTCGACCGTTTCGCCACCGATGTGCGCGTCATCACTCAGCCCTGTCCCGGGCTGGTCGAACTGATTGAGAACGGCGATCTGCACAGTCCGGCCTTGCGGCAGTTGCTCGCCAGGTATGTCGAACCGCTGCTCGGCGCCGGGTGCGACACCTTGATTCTGGGGTGTACGCATTATCCGTTTCTGAAGCCTTTGCTCAAACAGATGATCCCGGATGACATCAGCCTGATCGACACGGGGGCTGCTGTAGCGCGGCAACTTCAGCGGCTGTTGGCCGAGCGTGACTTGCTCGCCGAGGGGCCCGTTCGTGCTGCTGAGTTCTGGACGAGTGCCGATCCGGTTCATTTCAGAAATATCTTGCCGATACTGTGGAATACGCCCGGTGTTGTGAGAAGCTTCGACCGGTAACCAAGTAGCGGGGCGAACGAGCCATTGGGATGAACTTCTAATCAAACGTCGACTTCTATAGCGTTGAGCAACAAAAAAACCATACGAAATTGTTCGGAAAAGGATGTTTCTAGTGAAGCGACTATTCTGTTTGGCCGCGATTGCGGCCGCTTTAATGGGGCAAAGTTTTACCGCACAGGCGGCAGGCGTGGAGTTCGGGGTCGGTCAGACCAGCGATTCAACTATGACTTATCGATTGGGCATGCAATTCGATTGGGATCAGAGCTGGTTACAAAGTGACGTCGGTCGTGTGACCGGTTACTGGAGTGGTGCCTATACCTATTGGGAAGGTGACAAGCTCTCCAGTAACAACAGTCTGTCGTTCTCGCCCGTGTTTGTTTACGAGTTTGCCGGTCAGTCCGTTAAACCCTACGTCGAGGCGGGGATCGGTGTAGCGGTGTTCTCTCATATTAGAGTTGAAGACAACAATCTCGGCTCGGCCTTCCAGTTTGAAGACCGTCTCGGATTTGGCCTGCGCTTTACCGGCGGACATGAAGTCGGGGTTCGTGYGACGCACTATTCCAATGCCGGTTTGAGCAATCATAACGATGGCGTAGAAAGCTACTCGCTGCACTACACCTTGCCGTTGTAACGTCAATAGCATCGCGGGCAAGCCATGCTCCCAAAAATGTGGGGACGTGGCTTGCCCGCGATGGCGTCAGATCTAGCGATACGCCGTAGTAATCCCTTGGCGTTCGTCGATGCACTCCGGTGCGCCCATCTCGAATTCCCGGCAGATCAGCGGGCGCTTTTCGTAGATGGTGCACATCATGCTGTTGCGATCCAGCGCGGCGCACCAGCCGTCGTCCAGGCGCAGCATGACTTCCCCACCCCAATCATCGGTATCGATAAAGCGTTCGGGTACGCCCGTGTCGGTGATCAACATCACTTCGAGCTGACAGCAGCAAGCCGCACAGGTCGAGCACGTAACGGCCGGCTCCGCGATTTGCGTATGGGGAATGGTTTTCATGGCTCGCAGTGTAAGGCAGTGGGGCGTTGCTGTGTGAAAGCCCTGACGGACGCTTGGTTGTGTGTCTACCCATCCTCGGGCTATGAAGTGGGGAAGCCGTCGTCGATGACGGCGATGTTCATGGTCGATCCTGGATCGGCGCAGGGCTGCGCACCATGCGTTTGCCGATGGCCAGTTTCACCTCGCTCGGCGATGTCGACAGGGGCCAAAGCGCCGCCATGAACAGACCCGGAAAAACGATCTCCACTGGCCGGTTCTTGAGTTTGGCGAAGATGTGCCGGGCGGCTTTACTTACCGGCCAACTGAACGATTTCGGGGCGTCATTATTTGCGGCCTGCGGGGGGGCGACAAACCCGGGGCTGACCACCGTGACTTCGATACCATCCGGCGCCAGGTCCATGCGCAGCGATTCGAACTGGTAACGCAGTCCGGCTTTTGATGCACCATAGGCCTCGGCACGTGGCAGCGGCAAGTACGTCGCCGGGCTCGCGATGCCCACCAGGTGCGGCGCGGTGCCTTTGCGCAACAGAGGTATCGCGACCTGGATGCAATAGGCACAGGCGAGCAAATTGGTGCGCACCACGTGTTCGACAATCGAAGAGTCGAATTGCTGAATGTCGACGTACTCGCAGGTGCCTGCGTTGAGAATCACGGTGTCCAGCGAACCCCAGTCCTGGACGATTTGCTCGCCGATTTCGCGCACCCGCTGACTGTTGGTCAGGTCACCGGGCACCACCATCACCTGTCCGGGATAGCGCAGGGACAAGACTTTCAGTGCTGGCACCGAGCGTGAACTGACGGCCAGATGAGCGCCGGTTTTCAGTATTTGTTCGGCCAGCGAGGCGCCAAGACCGCTGCTGGCGCCGGTTAACCAGTATCGCCGTGGAGGTGTAAAACTCATCCCATTTTCCTTTTCGGCCAGGCAATCGCCGGTCCCAATACGGGTAAGTGCAGCAGACTATCTTTGTTCGCCTTGGCAAACGGTGCGGCAAAACGCCTCAGTCCATCACTCATGGCAACCTCCGGCATCGAGTCGCGCGGGCAGGTTCTTGAACGCGGCCAGCGCTCGTTGTCGGGAGGTACTCAGGTTGACGATGGGCGACGGATAATCCGCCACACCGAACAGGCCACCCAGGTTGGCCGGGTTATGCACATCTTTTTGGTTGAGTCCGGCCAGTTCTGGCAGCCAGTGCTTGATGAACGCACCGTCAGCGTCGAATTTCTGTGACTGGCTCAATGGATTGAAAATCCGGAAGTAGGGCGCCGAATCTGTGCCGGTGGACGAGCTCCACTGCCAGCCACCGTTGTTTGCCGCCAGATCACCGTCGATCAAATGCCGCATGAAAAAGCGCTCGCCTTCACGCCAGTCGATCAGCAAATTCTTGGTCAGGAACATCGCCACGACCATGCGCAGCCGGTTGTGCATCCAGCCGGTCTCCAGCAATTGGCGCATGGCCGCATCGATGATCGGCACACCGGTGCGGGCTTCTTGCCAGGCCAGCAGTTCTTGTGGGGCGTTGCGCCAGGCGAGGGCTTCGGTTTCCGGTCGAAAGGCGCGATGGCGCGAGACCCGTGGGTAACCCACCAAAACATGTTTGTAGAACTCGCGCCATAGCAGCTCGTTGATCCAGGTGACGGCACCGATCTTGCCGCTTTCGAATTCGCCTTGATTGGCTTGCAGGGCGGCGTGCAGGCATTGGCGGGGGGAAATAATCCCGGCGGCGAGATAGGCCGAGAGCTGGCTGGTTCCGGGTTTGGCCGGGAAATCCCGCTCGTTTTTGTAGTCGTCGATCCGGGCGTCGGCGAAGGCATCGAGTCGACGCCGGGCTTGGGCTTCACCGGCGGGCCAGTATTGGCGCAGGCCGTCGCTTGGCGTTTCGAACCCCTCGATGGTAGCGGGGATCAAATCGCTGCTTATCGTCAGCGGCAACTGGGGGGCGGGTGTTGCGACCAGCCCCGGTAATGAAACCCGCAGCCGGTCGTAGCACACCTTGCGGAACTGGCTGAAGACCTGGAAGTAGGTGCCGTTCTTGGTCAACACGGAGCCTGGCTTGAATAGCAGTTGATCGAGGTAACGGTGGAACTGAATGCCCTTGGCGTTCAGCGTTTCGGCCACCGCTGTATCACGACGGCTTTCATTGACGCCGTAGTCCTCGTTGACGTGCAGGGCGTCGACCTTCAACTGCTGGCACAGGTCGAGCAGCACCGTTGGTGCGTCATCCCAGTGCGATGCCTGGCGGATCAGCAAGGGAATGTTCAGCTCGCCCAGCGCGCGACTCAGTTCGCCCAGGTTGCGCAGCCAGAAATCCACTTTGCACGGTGCATCGT
>NZ_JBFUBK010000106.1:0-21743 GCF_056405815.1 Pseudomonas sp. P1_F1_2
GCTGAAGGCAGTGTGGGGACACTGCGAACGTGGCTGGTGCGGTTTTGAACGGCACCGGTTGCGATCTGTTGTGCTCCAGACAGTCATCGAATGCATTGCCGGATTGATTGAAATGGCGCGTCCAGGTGCTGGGCGCGTTTAAGACTGCTTGGAGGTCGAATTGGACAAGAACATGAAAATCCTCATCGTTGATGACTTCTCAACGATGCGGCGGATCATAAAAAACCTGTTGCGTGACCTTGGGTTCACCAACACGGTCGAGGCCGACGATGGCACTACTGCCATTCCGGTTCTCAACAGCGGGAGCATCGACTTTCTGGTAACGGACTGGAACATGCCTGGCATGACCGGTATCGACTTGCTGCGTCACGTGCGCGCCGATGAAAAGCTCAAGCACCTGCCGGTGCTGATGGTGACCGCTGAAGCCAAGCGCGAGCAGATCATTGAAGCAGCCCAGGCCGGTGTAAACGGCTACGTGGTCAAACCCTTCACGGCCCAGGCGTTGAAAGAAAAAATCGAGAAGATTTTCGAACGCATCGGTTGATCCACTGCGCCACGGGGGAGCTATGGAGCATAAAGAATCTTCACTGGGCGATTTTGAATCGACCCTGAAAAAACACGCCGTCGAACTGGTCGCCAGCCTTGAAAAAGGCAGGTTCGGCGAAGCTGTGCAACTGATCCATGAGCTCAATCAGACCCGTGACCGCGGCCTGTATCAGGAAGTGGGCAAGCTCACTCGCGAGCTGCACAGCGCGATCGTCAACTTCCAGATTGACCCGAACATGCCGCAAGCCGAGGAAGTGTCACAGATCACGGACGCCACCGAGCGCCTGGGGTATGTGGTCAAGCTCACCGAGGCCGCGGCCAACCGCACCATGGACCTGGTGGAAAGCGCCACGCCGCTGGTCAACAACCTGAGCGATGAAGCCCAGGCGTTGAGCACCGACTGGAGCCGGTTCATGCGTCGTGAAGTCGGGGCTGAAGAGTTTCGTGAACTGGCCCGTCGGGTCGACGGTTTTCTGACTCGCAGTATCGAAGACAACCGCATGGTGTCGAGCAACCTCAACGACATCCTGCTGGCTCAGGATTACCAGGACCTCACCGGTCAGGTCATCAAGCGTGTGACCCAATTGGTCACCGAAGTTGAAAGCAATTTGCTCAAGCTCGTACTCATGGCCAGCCAGGTAGACCGCTTTGCGGGTATCGAACATGACCGTGAATCGATGCTGGCTGAAAAAGATCCGCAAAAACATCTCTCTCAGGGTGAAGGTCCGCAGATTCATGCCGATAAAAGAGAAGACGTTGTGTCCGGTCAGGACGATGTGGACGATTTGCTATCCAGCCTGGGATTTTAGAGTTTTAGCATTCTAGGTTTTTTAGGTTTTTAAACCTGTTAGGAGCACCCCATACATGAGCTTCGGCGCCGATGAAGAGATCCTTCAGGATTTCCTGGTTGAGGCCGGCGAGATTCTAGAGCAACTGTCCGAACAGCTGGTCGAGCTTGAGAGCCGACCGGATGATGCGGACTTGCTCAATGCAATTTTTCGCGGTTTTCACACTGTAAAAGGGGGCGCCGGCTTCCTCCAGCTCAACGAGCTGGTGGAGTGCTGCCATATCGCCGAGAACGTGTTCGACATCCTGCGCAAGGGTGAGCGTCGCGTTGATTCAGAACTGATGGACGTGGTGCTCGAAGCGCTGGACGCGGTGAACAGCATGTTCAGCGAAGTCCGCGAGCGCAGCCCGATCACGGCTGCCACACCTGAATTGCTGGCAGCTCTGGCCCGACTGGCCGAGCCGCAAACGGCTGATGAAGCTGCACCGGTCGCTGAAGTGTTTGAAGCGCCTGCCGCTGAAGCCGAATCGGGCGACATCACCGATAACGAATTCGAACAACTGCTGGACTCGCTCAATGCCGTCAAGGCTCAAGCTGAGGCTCCGGCGGCTGCACCTGCACCAACGCCTTCCAGCGATGCCGCTGCGAGCGACGAAATCACCGATGCCGAGTTCGAGTCCTTGCTCGATCAACTGCACGGTAAAGGCCAGTTCGCTGTCGATGCCGTGGCCGCCGCGCCAGCTGCACCAGCCGCCCCGAAAGCGGCAGGCGATAACTCCGACATTACCGACGACGAATTTGAAGCACTGCTCGACCAGTTGCACGGCAAAGGCAACTTTGCGGTGGATGCGCTGGAGTCGGCCATTGCTTCTGTGCCAGTTCCTGCTGCGCCAACTGCAGCGGCGGCGGGTGGTGATCTGATCTCCGATCACGAGTTCGAATCGCTGCTCGACGAATTGCACGGTAAAGGCAAGTTCAGCGAAGTCGGCACAGGTTCTGCTGTATCGAATGTCGCGGCACCCGTCGCCAAGGCTGCCGCACCGGCCCCGATCGCCAAGGCGCCTGAACCGAAAGCTGAAACACCGAAACCAGCCGCCGCTGCTGCACCGGCCCCGGTCCGTGCTCCAGCCGCGCCGCCACCGGAAAAACCGGCCAGCGAAGCCGAGACCACCGTGCGGGTCGATACCGCTCGCCTCGACGAAATCATGAACATGGTGGGCGAATTGGTGCTGGTGCGTAACCGCCTGGTTCGCCTGGGTGCCAACAGTGCCGACGAGGCCATGTCCAAGGCTGTGTCGAACCTCGACGTGGTCACGGCTGACTTGCAAACCGCGGTCATGAAGACCCGGATGCAACCGATCAAGAAAGTCTTCGGGCGCTTCCCGCGCCTGGTTCGCGACCTGGCTCGCCAGCTCAAGAAAGAGATCAACCTGGAACTGGTCGGTGAAGAAACCGACCTCGACAAGAACCTCGTCGAGGCCCTGGCCGACCCGCTGGTCCACTTGGTACGCAACGCGGTCGACCACGGCATCGAGTCGCCGGAAGAACGCGAAGCTTCGGGCAAGTCCCGTGGCGGCCGGGTGGTCCTTGCTGCCGAACAGGAAGGCGACCACATCCTGCTGTCGATTTCCGATGACGGCAAAGGCATGGACCCGAACGTCCTGCGTTCCATCGCGGTTAAACGCGGTGTGATGGACAAGGATGCGGCCGATCGCTTGAGCGATACCGAGTGCTACAACCTGATTTTTGCGCCAGGGTTCTCGACCAAAACCGAGATCTCCGACGTGTCGGGTCGTGGCGTGGGCATGGACGTGGTGAAAACCAAGATTTCCCAGCTCAACGGTTCGATCAACATTTACTCGACCAAGGGCCAGGGTTCGAAAATCGTCATCAAGGTGCCGTTGACCCTGGCGATCATGCCGACGCTGATGGTCATGCTCGGCAACCAGGCGTTTGCGTTCCCGCTGGTGAACGTCAACGAGATCTTCCACCTCGACCTGTCGACCACCAACGTGGTGGACGGCCAGGAAGTGGTGATCGTGCGAGACAAGGCGCTGCCACTGTTCTACCTCAAGCGCTGGCTGGTCAGCTCCGCCGCTCACGAAGAGCAGCGCGAAGGCCATGTGGTGATCCTTTCGGTGGGCACGCAGCGGATCGGCTTTGTCGTCGATCAACTGGTGGGCCAGGAAGAAGTGGTCATCAAGCCATTGGGCAAAATGCTCCAGGGAACCCCGGGCATGTCGGGCGCCACCATCACCGGTGACGGCCGTATTGCGCTGATTCTCGATGTTCCGAGCATGCTCAAGCGTTACGCCACACGGCGTATTTGATTCTGGTGGAGCGGGGCGACTGAGGCCCCGCTGCGTCTAACGGAGTGTTTATGGCAGTTAAAGTCCTGGTGGTGGACGATTCGGGGTTTTTCCGCCGCCGCGTCTCGGAAATTCTTTCAGCGGATTCGAATATCCAGGTCGTCGGTACGGCGACCAACGGAAAAGAGGCGATCGATCAGGCCCTGGCCCTCAAGCCGGACGTGATCACCATGGACTACGAGATGCCCATGATGGACGGCATCACCGCCGTGCGGCACATCATGCAGCGCTGCCCGACGCCGGTGTTGATGTTCTCGTCGCTGACGCACGAAGGCGCCCGGGTCACCCTTGATGCGCTGGACGCCGGCGCCGTCGATTTCCTGCCCAAGAATTTTGAAGACATCTCCCGTAACCCGGAGAAGGTCAAGCAACTGCTGTGCGAGAAGATTCTCAGCATTTCACGCAGTAACCGTCGCGCCAGCGCCTACAGCGCGCCGGCACCGGTTGCCGCGCCAGCCCCGACGCCCGCGCCTTCGAGCGTCAGCAGTTACGGCAGCAGCACACCTTCGCGCCCTGCACCGGCACCGATCCCGACACGTACGCATCATGCCCCTGCGTCCCCCGGCCCATCGTCGCCTGCACCCAAGCGCAAAGCCTACAAACTGGTTGCCATCGGCACGTCCACGGGCGGTCCGGTTGCGCTGCAACGAGTCTTGACTCAGTTGCCGGCCAACTTCCCGGCACCGATCGTGTTGGTCCAGCACATGCCGGCAGCCTTCACCAAGGCCTTCGCCGAGCGTCTGGACAAGCTCTGCCGCATCAGCGTCAAGGAAGCCGAGGATGGCGACATCCTGCGTCCGGGCCTGGCGTTGCTGGCACCGGGTGGCAAGCAAATGATGATCGACGGCCGTGGCGCGGTGAAAATCCTGCCGGGCGACGAGCGTCTCAATTACAAACCGTGCGTGGACATCACCTTCGGTTCGGCAGCCAAGTCCTACGGCGACAAAGTTCTGGCGGTCGTACTCACCGGCATGGGCGCCGACGGTCGTGAAGGTGCTCGCCTGCTCAAACAGAGCGGCAGCGCGATCTGGGCTCAGGATGAAGCCAGTTGCGTGATCTACGGCATGCCGATGGCCATCGTCAAAGCCGATCTCGCGGATGCGATCTATGGGCTGGAAGATATTGGCAAGCACTTGGTCGAGGCGTGTATCTGATGGATGTTTTAAGCCTTATCGGCATCATCATGGCGTTCGTCGCCATTATTGGCGGCAACTACCTTGAAGGTGGCCACCTTGGCGCGCTGGCCAACGGCCCGGCGGCGCTGATCGTTCTCGGTGGGACCATTGGCGCAGCCTTGTTGCAGTCGCCGATGAGCGCCTTCAAGCGCGCCATGCAAATTGTTGGCTGGATTCTGTTTCCACCTCGCGTTGATCTGGCCGGTGGCATTGATCGAGTCGTGAACTGGAGCCTGACCGCGCGCAAGGAAGGATTGCTGGGCCTGGAAGGGGTGGCCGATGCCGAACCCGACAGCTACTCGCGCAAAGGCCTTCAGTTGCTGGTCGACGGTGCGGAACCGGAAGCGATTCGCAGCATTCTGGAAGTGGATTTCTACACCCAGGAAAGCCGCGATATCGAGGCCGCCAAAGTCTTCGAAAGCATGGGCGGCTACGCGCCGACCATCGGGATTATCGGTGCGGTGATGGGCCTGATCCATGTCATGGGCAACCTCGCTGACCCGACGCAACTGGGCAGCGGCATTGCCGTGGCCTTCGTCGCCACCATCTACGGCGTGGCCAGTGCCAACCTGGTGTTGCTGCCGATTGCGTCCAAGCTCAAATCCGTTGCATTGCGCCAATCGCGTTACCGCGAAATGTTGCTGGAAGGGATCCTGTCGATCGCCGAAGGTGAGAACCCTCGCTCTATTGAGTTGAAGCTTCAGGGCTTCATGGATTGATGGGGGTAATGGATTATGGCTCGTCGTCGCCAACCTGAAGAACATGTAAACCATGAACGTTGGCTCGTTTCCTATGCCGACTTCATTACCTTGCTCTTCGCATTCTTCGTGGTGATGTACTCGATCTCGTCGATCAACGAAGGCAAGTACAAAATCATTTCGCAAGCGCTGATCGGGGTCTTCACCGATGCCGATCGTTCCCTCAAGCCGATTCCTGTTGGCGAAGAGCGACCGATGACGGTGACGCCGGCCAAGCCGTTGGTGAAAGACAGCGAGCAGGTCGATGCCGGTGTGGCCGGTTCCAACGACCCGCTCAAAAGCATTGCCGATGACATCAGCGCGGCGTTCGGCGACCTGATCAGCTCCAATCAGATGGCCGTGCGTGGCAACGAGTTGTGGGTCGAGATCGAACTCAATTCCAGCCTGTTGTTCGGCAGCGGCGATGCCATGCCCAGCGACAACGCGTTCAATATCATCGACAAGGTGGCCGGGATTCTGAAGCCGTTCGACAACCCGATTCACGTCGAAGGCTTTACCGACGATCAACCGATCCGCACCGCGCAGTACCCCACTAACTGGGAACTGTCCTCGGCCCGCTCGGCGAGCATTGTGCGCATTCTGGCGATGCAGGGTGTGAACCCGAGCCGAATGGCCTCCGTGGGTTATGGCGAGTTTCAGCCCGTGGCCAATAACGCCACCGCCGAAGGCCGGGCACGCAACCGTCGTGTGGTGCTGGTGGTTTCACGCAATCTCGATGTTCGTCGCAGCCTCACCGGCACCGGAACCGCTCATGCGCAACCGGACGCCGCGTTGAAGCGTGCTGGCACACAAACTGCACCGTCAGCGGTCAAGTCGCCGGTACGAGAGAGCGCCGTCAATTCTCCGTCACCCGCATTAAAACGTTGAGCTATTTCTCGGCTGACCTCGTCGGCCGGGAGGAAACATTCAAATGAGAGTCTGGGCCGTTGCCAATCAAAAGGGTGGTGTTGGTAAAACCACTTCCTCTATCGCTTTAGCCGGTTTGCTGGCCGAGGCGGGCAAGCGCGTGGTTGTGGTCGATCTCGATCCGCACGGCTCCATGACCAGCTACTTCGGCTACGATCCCGATAGCCTGGAACACAGCAGCTACGACTTGTTCCTGCACAAGGGCAGCGTGCCGCAAGGCTTGCCCGGTCAGTTGTTGTTGCCCACCAGTCACGACAGTATTTCGCTGCTGCCTTCGAGCACCGCACTGGCCACGCTTGAGCGTCAATCGCCGGGGCAGAGTGGCTTGGGCCTGGTGATCGCCAAGAGCCTGGCGCAGTTGTGGCAGGACTTCGATTACGCGGTGATCGACAGCCCGCCGTTGCTCGGTGTGCTGATGGTCAATGCCTTGGCGGCGAGCCAGCAATTGGTGATCCCGGTGCAGACCGAGCACTTGGCCGTCAAAGGCCTTGAACGCATGGTCAACACCTTGGCGATGATCAATCGCTCTCGCAAACAGGCGTTGCCGTTCACCATCATCCCGACCTTGTTCGACCGCCGCACCCAGGCGTCCCTCGGGACCCTGCGCGTGCTGCGTGACAAGTACCCGGAAGAAATCTGGCAAGGTTACATCCCGGTCGACACCCGCTTGCGGGATGCGAGCCGGGCCGGCCTCACGCCTTCGCAATTCGACGGCAAGAGCCGTGGAGTTCTCGCTTACCGTGCGCTGCTCAAGCATTTGCTGGCGCAGCAATCTGTCGCGCAGGTGGCGTGAGATGAACCTTCCTTGCGTGGTGCTTAAATGAATCGGCCGGTGAAGATCACCTCTCGCCCGCAACTGGCGCTCCAGCATTATCTGGACAGCTTGCTGCAGGACGCGACGGAGGAGCTTGCGCCGATCATCGAAGCGCCCGCCGAAGTGCTCGAACCGGATAACACCCTGGACGAATTCCAGGCTGCGGTCCTCGAAGAACAAGCGCGCGATGCACGCCCGGCGGCGGTTGCTGCGCCTGTAGTTGCCGCACCTGTGGTTGCAGCGCCCGTGATCGCCGCCGTGGCCAAGGCGCCAGCGCCGGTCATGGAGGCGCCGGCACCGATCCTCGCACCGGTATCGACCATTGCACCCCTGCTGCAAACATTGGTGCCGCCCGTCGTCGAAGTCCACTTGCCACCGAGCAACACGCCGCCACCGGTCGAAACCGATGGTCGCCCGTCGTGGGCCGCCGAGCCGTTCGAGTGTCTGTTATTCGACGTCGCCGGGTTGACCCTGGCGGTGCCACTGGTGTGCCTGGGTTCGATTTATTCGTTGGCGGGCCACGAGCTGACGCCGCTGTTCGGCCAGCCAGAATGGTTCCTCGGGATTCTGCCGAGCCAGGCCGGCAACCTGAAAGTCCTGGACACCGCACGTTGGGTCATGCCCGACCGCTACCGCGACGATTTCCGGCAGGGCCTGCAGTACGTTATTTCGGTTCAGGGCTACGAGTGGGGGCTGGCGGTGCATCAGGTCAGCCGCTCGTTGCGCCTGGACCCGAACGAAATCAAATGGCGCAGCCACCGTGGTCAACGGCCATGGCTGGCGGGCACTGTGATTGAACACATGTGTGCATTGCTCGACGTCTCCGCGCTGGCCGAGTTGATCGCCAGTGGCGGGGCAAAGCACATAAGCAATATCAAGCCGGCTCACAAACCAGCATAAAAAACACGCAACGGCAGTGAATGCCGCTGCACAGAACACACACCGCCAGGGCGGTTTTTTGAGGGGTCAGGGTATGAATGATAAGGCGACGGCTGCAAAGGGTTCCGAAGATCCGATCCTGCAATGGGTAACCTTCAAGCTGGACAACGAAACCTACGGCATCAACGTGATGCGCGTCCAGGAAGTCCTGCGCTACACCGAAATCGCCCCGGTTCCGGGTGCCCCGACCTACGTGCTGGGCATCATCAACCTGCGCGGTAACGTGGTCACCGTGATCGACACCCGTCAGCGCTTCGGCCTGATGAATGCGGAGATCAGCGACAACACCCGTATCGTCATCATCGAAGCCGACAAGCAGGTTGTCGGGATCATGGTCGACAGCGTGGCCGAAGTGGTTTACCTGCGTCAGTCGGAAATCGAAACTGCGCCAAACGTCGGTAACGAAGAATCCGCCAAGTTCATTCAAGGCGTGTGCAACAAGAACAACGAACTGCTGATCCTGGTCGAGCTGGACAAGATGATGAGCGAAGAAGAATGGTCGGACCTGGAGAACATCTGATTGATTCTTGAGGTTGCGGTCATTGTCCTGTTCCTCTTCTGGGCAGGCACGCTGGCGATGTTTCTGGCGTACATTCGCGGTCAACGATTGATCGCCGCTCAACAGGCCCAGGGCGATGCGCTGCGGGATCAGCGCATCAAGGACCTGGCCAAACGCGTGGACGATTACCAGAGCGGCAACGTGCGCATGGGTGAAGACCTGCACGAACTGCGCGCGGTGGTTGGCCCCTTGCCGGACAAACTGGCACAGCTGGAACAGCGCGACCCGTCGAGCCTGTCGTTCGCCCAGGCGGCGCGATTGGTGGGAATGGGGGCGACGGTTGATGAACTGACTCAGTCTTGCGGGTTGACCCAGGCTGAGGCGGAGTTGATGCGTAAGCTTCACAAGAACTGATGCCTGTCAGAGATCGTTCCCACGCTCTGCGTGGGAATGCCTCTGGGGACGCTCCGCGCTCCGTTGTTGAATGTGACGCGGAGCGTCACGGGCTGCATTCCCACGCAGAGCGTAGGAACGATCAATAATCATCCCCGCGATCGGTGACATCCTTCTCCACCATCCCCACCTCCGACTCATGCCCCGCCGGAAACTTGCCCTTCAAATGCCACGCAAACGCGATGATCTCGGCCAGCGTGCGGTACAACTCCTGCGGAATACTTTCCCCCAGTTCCATCCTCGCCAGCAGCTTTACCAGCTCGGCGTTCTCATAGATCGGCACTTCATAATCGCGGGCAATGCGCAGAATTTCTTCGGCCAGTTCTTCGTCACCCTTGGCCGTGAGGGTAGGGGCGTGGCTGCCGTCGTATTTGAGGGCGATGGCCTGGCGTGGGGCGTTGGTGGTTTTCATGCGGTTTCGTCGACCCAGCGTTGTTCCAGACGAGTTTGCGGTCCTTGTGGCGGGGTGCCGAGGTGGCAATCCAGATTGCCGACGTTCAGGCCCGATGCCAGCAAGCGTTCGCGCAGGCCGGCCAGGTTACTTTCGATCAGGCTGGCGGTGTACGGCCGTTCGGCCCAGAGCTGGCTGGACAGGCTGCCCTTGATCAGTTGCGCGTGAACCTGCAAGGGGCCCAGCGGTTCCATGTCGAAGGCCAGGTCGACACGCCACAGCGGTTGCTTGGGTTCGTGTTCGTCGCGGCGTTCGTGGGGGTGTTCTTTCTCGGGCGCTTCTTCGCGCTGGAACTTGACCTGCAGCGGGACAATGTCCTGCGCGTTTCGCATCGGGATTTCCAGTTGCCAGGTGCTGAGCAGCCGACCATCGTCGGTCACGCCGGTTTGCTCCAGGCTCGACAGTTGATGGCTTTGCAGGCGCGAAACGGCTGCCGCCGCCAAACGCAGCAAATGCTCCAGATCACCTTCACCGTCATGGCTTTGCAGCAGGCGTTCGGGCAGCGGGAAACTGGTCGGCAGCGGCTTGGCGCTGACTTGCCCGAGCATCCCCAGGGCGCTGCGCACGAAGCTCGGCATCGTCTGCACCAATGTATTGGCGGCGATGATCGCGTTGAGGTTGGTATTGGCCGGTAGTCCCGGTGTCAGTTGCGCGATCAGCTTGAGCAAATCGCCTTTCATGTCCGGCGCCAATGTCGGGTTTTGCCCGGTGAGCAATTTCGCTTCCAGGAACAGTCCGCTGTTTGCCAGCGCTTGAGCCAGGCCCTTTGGCGTGCTCAGTTGCTGAACGTCCGGCATGCCGGCGAGGAGTTTTTCCACGGCCAGGCGCAGGTCGCTGGAGGTTGGGTCCAACGCAAGTGGCGATGGCTGCAATGGCGGCTGCAGTGACGATTGCGGCGTCGGCGTCAGGTTTTGCAAGGCTTTGATCAAGCCATCCAGCGAACCTTGGCGGCTTTGCTGGCTGACCAGTTGCTGCGTCACCGCCAACTGTTCCTGACGGCTGCTCAGCGGGACGAATTTAAGCGTCTGGGTGTCTTGCACCATGGCGCTCAACAACGTGCCAATGCGCAGGGGCGTGGGGCTGTCGATGCTCAGCGTGCTGCCGCTCAGCACTGTGTTTAGCAAACTCACCATGGAGCGGAACACCGTGGGTTGCCCCGGTACTTGTGGCAGGACTTGTGAGGTCAGCACTTTGCCCTGCAACAGCGTGCCAGCGGGCAGTTGTGCCGTGTCGATGCGGGTGAGGGTGGCGACGCTCGCCGCGATGGCCTGTTGCACGGTGATCGCCAGGTTGCTGGCCGACGGTTGGGTGATCGCCAGGCTGGTGCCTTGAGGCAGAGGCTGGCTGCTGGTGGCCTGGACCGTGGTCTGGCGACCGCTGTCGAGGGTGACTTTGAGCAACAATTGAAAGGTCTGATCCGTCTGCTTGAGCGACAGCACTTCAGCCTTGGCGGTTTGCCCGACGGAGATCAGGCCCTCCATCGGCGTCAGTAACTTGAGCAGGTCGCCACTCACCACCAGCGGCCGCGACGTCGCGGGCGGGGTCTGCGGTAGCGGGAGGATGTTCATTTCGCCTGTCATACGCGGTCACAACCTGAGGAAATTGCCCTCTTGAGAGTAGGGCATGGCATGTATAATGCCGCCCCGTTATCACTGGGGCGCTAAAAACATTGCAAATGTTTGACCCAGCTCTCTATGACGGGCCGCCAATGCATCTATTCTGCATCTCTTTAGCGGCCGTACTACTGCCGACTTGAACCGCAAAAGGCCCGTGATCCCTTGACCAGCCCAGTCCTGCAAACCGTTGCCCTCGCTTGTGAGCGAGACCTTCGGCTGCTCTTCGAAAATCTCGATTTGAGACTGGCCAGTGGCGAAATGTTGCAAATCAGCGGCCCCAACGGCAGTGGCAAGACCAGCCTGTTGCGCCTGCTGTGCGGTCTGATGCAACCGACCGCCGGCCAAGTGCTGCTCAATGGCCAGCCGCTCAATGAGCAACGCTTTGAACTGGCGCGCAACCTGTTGTGGATCGGTCATGCCGCCGGTATCAAGGAATTGCTGACCCCTGAGGAAAACCTCAGCTGGCTCTGCGCCCTGCATCATCCGGCGTCCCATGACGCCATCTGGCAGGCCTTGGCGGCGGTGGGGTTGCGCGGTTTCGAGGACGTTCCGTGCCACACGCTGTCTGCCGGCCAGCATCGCCGTGTGGCGCTGGCGCGGTTGTACCTGGACAGCCCGCCGCTGTGGATTCTCGATGAACCGTTCACCGCACTCGACAAACAAGGCGTGGCGCAGCTCGAAGAGCACCTGGCCGCACACTGCGAGCGCGGCGGCATGGTCGTATTGACCACCCACCACACGCTGACGCGGATGCCGACCGGTTATCGCGATATTGATCTGGGGAATTGGGCCGTATGAGTGTTTTCGGCCTGTTGGTCGCCCGTGAGGCCCGTTTGTTATTCCGCCGTCCTGCGGAGTTGGCGAACCCGTTGGTGTTTTTCGCCATCGTGGTTGCCCTGTTCCCGCTAGCGGTCGGCCCCGAGGCTCAATTGTTGCAAACCTTGTCTCCGGGGCTGGTCTGGGTCGCGGCCCTTTTATCGGTTTTGCTCTCGCTGGACGGGCTTTTCCGCAGTGATTTCGAGGACGGTTCCCTCGAACAGTGGGTCCTTTCGTCGCACCCTCTGCCTCTTCTGGTTTTGGCCAAGGTACTGGCACACTGGGCCTTCTCGGGCCTGGCACTGGTTTTGCTCGCTCCACTGCTGGCGTTGATGCTCGGTTTGCCTGCCGCTTGTCTGCCGGTGTTGCTGCTTTCGTTATTGCTGGGTACACCGGTACTGAGCCTGCTCGGTGCGGTGGGCGCAGCCCTGACGGTAGGATTGAAGCGTGGCGGCCTGTTGTTGGCGCTGCTGATTCTGCCGCTGTACATCCCGGTGTTGATTCTCGGCAGTGGCGCCTTGCAGGCAGCCTTGATGGGCATGCCGGCGACCGGTTATCTCTTGTGGCTTGGTAGCCTGACCGCCCTGGCGATAACCCTGACACCGTTTGCAATAGCTGCTGGCCTGAAGATCAGCGTCGGCGAATAATGAGGTTTGGTTAAAATTTGACCAGTAAAGACCCAGCCCTTCACAGCGAAGGGCAACCGTGATGGAAACAGTATGAACTGGACGTGGTTTCACAAGCTCGGCTCGCCCAAATGGTTTTATGGCATCAGCGGCAAACTGTTGCCCTGGCTGAGCGTCGCGGCGTTGCTGTTGATCGGCGTTGGCGTAGTCTGGGGCCTGGCCTTCGCGCCGCCCGACTACCAGCAAGGCAACAGCTTTCGCATCATCTATATCCACGTTCCTGCCGCGATGCTGGCGCAATCCTGCTATGTGATGCTGGCCGTGTGCGGCATTGTCGGGTTGGTCTGGAAGATGAAACTGGCCGATGTCGCCCTGCAATGCGCGGCGCCCATCGGTGCCTGGATGACTGCCGTGGCGCTGGTCACYGGCGCGATCTGGGGCAAACCGACCTGGGGCTCGTGGTGGGTCTGGGATGCGCGACTTACGTCTATGTTGATTCTGCTGTTTCTGTACTTCGGTCTGATTGCGCTGGGCAACGCCATCAGCAATCGTGACAGCGCCGCCAAGGCGTGTGCGGTGTTGGCGATTGTTGGCGTGATCAACATCCCGATCATCAAATACTCGGTGGAGTGGTGGAACACCCTGCACCAGGGCGCGACCTTCACCCTCACCGAAAAACCGGCCATGCCGGCCGAAATGTGGCTGCCTCTGCTGCTGACGGTGCTGGGCTTCTACTGTTTCTTTGGCGCGGTCCTGTTGCTGCGCATGCGCCTTGAAGTACTCAAGCGCGAAGCGCGGGCCAGTTGGGTCAAGGCCGAAGTACAGAACAGTCTGGAGGTCGCTCGATGAGTTTTGCTTCATTTGGCGACTTCCTCGCCATGGGCCATCACGCCCTGTATGTCTGGTCAGCCTATGGCATCTGCCTGGCGGTGCTGGCCCTCAACGTGGCGGCGCCGATCCTGGCCCGCAAGCGGTATCTGCAACAAGAGGCGCGTCGTCTGCGCCGGGAGAACGGCAAGTGAATCCGCTGCGCAAAAAGCGTCTTATCATCATTCTCGCGATCCTGGTGGGTGTCGGCGCTGCCGTCGGCCTGGCCCTGAGCGCCCTGCAGCAGAACATCAATCTGTTTTACACCCCGACCCAGATCGCCAATGGCGAAGCGCCGCAAGACACGCGCATCCGTGCCGGTGGCATGGTCGAGAAAGGTTCGCTGCAACGTTCCGGTGATTCGCTGGACGTGAAATTTGTCGTTACTGACTTCAACAAATCCGTGACCATCACCTATCGCGGCATTCTTCCAGACCTGTTCCGTGAAGGGCAGGGTATCGTGGCCCTGGGCAAAATCAACGCCGACGGCGTGGTGGTGGCCGACGAAGTGCTGGCCAAGCACGATGAGAAGTACATGCCGCCGGAAGTGACCAAGGCCCTGAAAGACAGCGGCCAGTCGGCGCCCACACAAGCCAAAGAGGGTTAATTGATGACATCCGCTCTCTATAATTCAGGGCTGTTTATCCCCGAACTGGGCCACCTGGCCATGATCCTGGCGCTGTGTTTCGCGCTGGTTCAGGCCGTGGTGCCGTTGCTCGGTGCCTGGCGCGGTGACCGCTTGTGGATGAGCCTGGCGCAGCCGGCCGCCTGGGGTCAGTTCACCTTCCTGGTGTTCGCCTTCGGGTGCCTGACCTACGCGTTCATGACTGACGACTTCTCGGTCGGCTACGTCGCCAGCAACTCCAACAGTGCCTTGCCGTGGTACTACAAATTCAGCGCGGTATGGGGCGCCCACGAAGGGTCATTGCTGTTGTGGGCATTGATCCTCGGCGGCTGGACCTTCGCGGTGTCGGTGTTCTCCCGCCAATTGCCGCAAGTCATGCTGGCCCGGGTACTGGCCGTGATGGGCATGATCAGCACCGGTTTCCTGTTGTTCCTGATCCTCACGTCCAACCCGTTCAAGCGCATCCTGCCGCAGATGCCCAGCGATGGCGCCGACCTCAATCCGTTACTGCAAGACATCGGCCTGATCGTTCACCCGCCGATGCTGTACATGGGTTACGTCGGTTTCTCAGTGGCCTTTGCCTTCGCCATCGCGGCGCTGATGGGCGGTCGCCTGGATGCCGCGTGGGCTCGCTGGTCGCGTCCGTGGACCATCGTCGCCTGGGCATTCCTCGGCATCGGCATCACCCTCGGTTCGTGGTGGGCGTATTACGAACTTGGCTGGGGCGGCTGGTGGTTCTGGGACCCGGTGGAAAATGCCTCGTTCATGCCTTGGCTGGTGGGCACCGCGCTGATTCACTCGTTGGCGGTCACGGAAAAACGTGGCGTGTTCAAGAGCTGGACCGTGTTGCTGGCCATCGCCGCGTTCTCGTTGAGCTTGCTGGGTACGTTCCTCGTGCGTTCCGGCGTGCTGACGTCGGTTCACGCGTTTGCGTCCGACCCTGAGCGCGGCGTGTTCATCCTGATCTTCCTGTTGTTTGTGGTCGGTGGTTCGCTGACGCTGTTCGCCCTGCGCGCGCCTGTGGTCAAGAGTCAGGTGGGCTTCAACCTCTGGTCCCGGGAAACCCTGCTGCTGGGCAACAACCTGGTGCTGGTGGTGGCGGCCTCGATGATCCTGCTCGGCACCTTGTACCCACTGATCCTTGACGCAATGACCGGCGCCAAGCTGTCGGTCGGCCCGCCGTACTTCAACGCGTTGTTCATTCCATTGATGGCGTTGCTGATGATGGTGATGGCGGTCGGTGTGATCGTGCGCTGGAAAGACACGCCGGTGAAATGGCTGGCCAGCATGCTCACGCCGGTATTGCTCGGCAGTGCCGCACTGGCCGTAGTGGCCGGCGTCGCTTACGGCGATTTCAACTGGGCGGTGATCGCGACGTTCATGCTCGCGGCCTGGGTATTGCTGGCCGGCGTGCGAGACATCTTCGACAAGACCCGCCACAAAGGCCTGATCAAAGGCTTGCCGACCCTGACTCGCAGCTATTGGGGCATGCAGGTCGCGCATTTGGGCATTGCCGTGTGCGCACTGGGCGTCGTGTTGTCGAGCCAGAACAGCGCCGAGCGTGACCTGCGCCTGGCGCCGGGCGAGTCCATGGACCTGGCCGGTTATCACTTCGTGTTCGAAGGCGCCAAGCACTTCGAAGGCCCGAACTTCACCTCCGACAAGGGCACCGTTCGAGTGATTCGCGACGGCAAGGAAGTCAGCGTGCTGCACCCGGAAAAGCGCCTCTACACCGTGCAGAACTCGGTGATGACCGAAGCCGGGATCGACGCCGGTTTCACCCGCGACCTCTACGTCGCCCTCGGTGAGCCGCTGGGCGATGGCGCCTGGGCTGTTCGTGTTCACGTCAAACCGTTTGTGCGCTGGATCTGGTTCGGCGGACTGCTGACCGGTTTCGGTGGGTTGCTGGCGGCGCTGGATCGCCGTTATCGGGTCAAGGTGAAAAGCCGGGTGCGTGAAGCACTGGGCATGTCGGGAGCCACTGCATGAAGCGTTGGTTGATGTTGTTGCCACTGGCGATTTTTCTAGTGGTCGCTGTATTCCTTTACCGTGGGTTGTACCTGGACCCGGCCGAGCTGCCTTCGGCGATGATCAACAAGCCGTTCCCGGAGTTTTCCCTGCCTTCGGTGCAGGGCGACAAGACCCTGACCCGCGCTGACATCGTCGGTAAACCGGCGCTGGTCAATGTCTGGGGCACCTGGTGCATTTCCTGCCGGGTCGAGCACCCGGTGCTGAATAAGCTGGCCCAGCAGGGCGTGGTGATTTATGGCATCAACTACAAGGACGTCAATGCCGACGCCTTGAAGTGGCTGGTGGAGTTTCACAACCCCTACCAACTGGATGTTCGTGACGATGCCGGCACCCTGGGTCTGAACCTCGGTGTCTACGGCGCGCCGGAAACCTTCTTCATCGACGCCAAGGGCATCATCCGCGACAAGTTCGTCGGCGTGATCGACGAGCAAGTCTGGCGTGAAAAACTGGCCGCCAAGTATCAGGCGCTGGTCGATGAGGCCAAGCCATGAAGCGCTGGATAGCCGCCGTGGTGTTGGGCTTGAGCTTGGCCGGCGTGGCACACGCGGCCATCGACACCTACGAGTTCGCCAAAGAAGGTGATCGCGAGCGTTTTCGCGAGCTGACCAAAGAGCTGCGTTGCCCCAAGTGCCAGAATCAGGACATTGCCGATTCCAACGCACCGATTGCCGCCGACCTGCGCAAAGAGATTTTTCGCATGCTGGGCGAGGGTAAGGACAACCAGCAGATCATCGACTTCATGGTTGATCGGTACGGCGATTTCGTCCGCTACAAACCCGCACTGAACGCCAAGACTGCACTGCTCTGGTTCGGCCCGGCCGGTCTGCTTTTGGGCGGTTTTGTGGTCATCGCCGTGATCGTCCGCCGTCGTCGCGTGCAACGCGCCGAAACCAAGACTGAGCTTTCCACCGATGAGCGTGAGCGCCTCGACCACCTGTTGGATAAAAACCAAGAATGATTGATTTCTGGCTCGCTGCAGGTCTGCTGCTTCTGGTTGCCCTGAGTTTTCTGTTGATCCCGGTTCTGCGCGGTCGCCGCGCTCAGCGTGAAGAGGATCGTACTGCCCTGAACGTCGCGCTGTATCAAGAGCGCGTGGCTGAGCTGCAGGTTCAGCAGGAAGAGGGCGTTCTCGACGCGGCGCAAATGGACGCCGGCCGCGCCGAAGCGGCCCGTGAGCTGCTCGCCGACACCGAAGGCGTTGGGGCGCCGCGAGTGACCCGCCTGGGCAAGCCGTTGCCTTTGCTGGCGGCGGTTCTGGTTCCGGTGTTGGGCCTTGGTTTGTACCTGCATTTCGGTGCCAGCGACAAAGTCGAGCTGACCCGCGAGTTCGCTCAGGCGCCGCAGTCGATGGAAGAGATGACCCGTCGGCTGGAACGCGCCGTCGCCGCTCAACCGGAGTCGGCTGAAGGCCTGTATTTCCTCGGTCGCACGTACATGGCTCAGGATCGTCCGGGCGACGCGGCGAAGATTTTCGAACGTACCGTGAACCTGGCCGGTCGCCAACCGGAACTGCTCGGCCAATGGGCTCAGGCGCTGTATTTTGCCGAAGGTAAAAAGTGGTCGGACAAGATTCAGGCCCTGACCGATGAAGCGCTGAAAGCCGATCCGAAAGAAGTCACCAGCCTGGGCCTGCTCGGTATCGCCGCGTTTGAAAGCCAGCGTTACCAGGACGCCATCAACTACTGGAATCGTCTGTTGACACAACTGCCACCCGATGACAACTCCCGCGCTGCGCTGCAAGGCGGGATTGCCCGGGCCACCGAGAAGCTCGAAGCCAGCGGCGGCAAGGTGGTTCAGGCACCTGCGGCCAAAGCTGCAGCGTTGTTGAAAGTCACCGTTGACCTGGCCCCGGCGCTCAAAGCCAAGGTCCAGCCGGGCGACAGCGTGTTCATTTTCGCCCGCGCCACCTCCGGTCCACCTGCACCGTTGGCCGCCAAGCGCCTGACCGTGGCCGACTTGCCGGTGACCGTCGAATTGGGCGATGCCGACGCCATGATGCCGCAGTTGAAACTGTCGAACTTTCCTGAAGTCCAACTGGTTGCGCGCGTCTCCCGTGCCGGCCAACCGACTGCCGGTGAATGGGTCGGTCGCAGCCAGCCTCTGGCCAGCAACACGACGGCGCCGCAGACACTGACCATCGACAGCCCGGACAAATAACAGGAAAACGCCCCCATGACCGCCATCGCTCGTATCACCCTGCTCAGTCTGGTCTTGGGGTTAAGCGCTTGTGCGGTCCAGCCGCCGGAGCGAACGTCGCCGCCACCGATTCCGCCGTCACAGCCAAGGCCTACTCCGTCGCCAACACCCACGCCAGGTAAACCGGGCATTCCGGCCAAGCCTGCCAAACCGATGCCGCGCACCTCCGCCAGCTTCGCGCCGCCGCCGGGTGGCAACAGCCATTGGGATGCCAAACTCGGCGTCTACGTGCTGGATGACCAGACCAACACCTTCTACCGCCAGCGCACCTACTACCGCTGGAACAACGGCTGGAGCCGCTCGATCAGCCCCAACGGGCCATGGGAAGACACGGATATTCACGGCGTGCCGGGTGGGTTGGGACGGCAATTCGGGCAGTAAGCAAAGGCGACCTTCGGGTCGCCTTTTTTGTGCCTGTTGAAATTCCCGATTCACCCCAAACCTGTAGCAGCTGGCGAAGCCTGCGTTCGGCCGGTCCGCGCTCGGGCGAAGCAGTCGTGAAATCAGTCCACGCGTACTGTCAGGAAACGAAACCGGCGAACCTCAGGTCTCTTTTGTCAGCAACTCCTGCACATACTCCACAAACGCCCGCGCCTTGGCGCTGGCCATTCTTCCGGTTGGAAACACTGCCCAAAGGTCCAGGTTGGGCAGCGTCCAGTCCGTCATCACTTCCCTGACCGCCCCGTTGGCCAACTCCGGGGCAAACATCCATTGCGACGCCATGGTCAGCCCCTGATGAGCCAGCACTGCTTCTCGCAATCCCTCGGCGGCGTTGACGCGGATTCGGCCGCTGATGATCACGGCCTGTTCTTCAGAGGCGTTGCGAAATTGCCAATTGGCGCCGCCGCCCAAGGTATAGACGACCGCCTGATGCTTGCACAGGTCAGCGGGGCAGGTGGGTTCGCCGTATTTTTCGAAGTAGGCCGGTGTGCCCAGTACCACGCGTCGGCACTCGGCGATTTTGCGGGCCGTCAGCCCCGAGTCACTCAGGGCGCCCATGCGCAGGGCAATGTCGACGCCTTCCTCGACCAGATTGACGTTACGGTCGTCGAGCATCAGGTCGATGTTCAAGTCCGGGTTCTGTTCGAGAAACGGCCCGAGGTGCGGCACGATGTGCAGCCGGCCGAAGGTCACGGCGGCGCAAATGCGCAGGTTGCCAGTGAGTCCGCTGGCGGCACCGCGGGCGGCGTTGTCGGCCTCGTCGGCTTCTTCGAGGGCGCGTTTGGAACGCTCGAAAAAGGCCAGGCCGGCCTCGGTCGGTGTCAGGCCTCGGGTTGAGCGCAACAGCAGTCGCACGGCAAGACGTGATTCCAGCTGCGCAATGGCTTTCGACACGGCGGGCTGGCCGATATTCAGACGCCGGGCGGCAGCGGAAAACGAGCCGGTTTCCACCACGTAGACGAAGGTTTCCATTGCGCCGAGGCGGTCCATCGAAGGTCCTTATGAGGTTCTGAAATTCACCGAAAATTGTCGGTCAGAAAGCGGCTTTTCCTATTGAGGAGCCGCCGTCGACAAACAACGTTTGCCCGGTAATAAACCCACTCTGCTCGGACAACAAAAACGCAATCGCCGCCGCGATTTCTTGTGGTTGCCCCAATCGCCCCATTGGCACTCCCGCCAGATACCGTGCTTCACCTTCACTGCCCGGCGGGTTATTGGTGCGAAACAGTTCGGTCTCGGTCGGCCCTGGTGCCACGGCGTTCACCGTCACGCCGGTTTTCGCCAGTTCCAGCGCCCAGGAGCGCGTGAAGCTGATCAGCGCTGCTTTGGCCGCCGCGTAGGCCGTGCGTTGGGTAATCCCGAGGACGGTCAGGCTGGAGATGTTCACCACCCGACCCCACCCCTTGTCGCGCATGTGGGGCAGCAGCGCCTGAGTGGCCTGCAACGCCGAATGGAGGTTGACCCGCATCACGTCGTCGAAGGTGTCCAGGTCAATCTCGCCCAGTACTTGTGGGCGCACCAGGCCGACGTTGTTCACCAGCCCGTCAAATTCGTAAGTCCGGGCCAGATCGGCCAGCACTTCCTGGGTCAGGACGCGGTCGCTCAGGTCCAGCGGAAACAGGATGCCGGGGAACGTCAGGTCGGGCGTGCGGGCGATGCCCACCACCCGGTGGCCCGCACGATCCAGGTGCTCGGCCACAGCGCGGCCAATGCCTTTGCTGGCGCCGGTGATGAGGAAGGTACGACGGGTCATTTCACACTCCTTGAAAAAACATGCCGCGGGTCAGGCGGCATTTGATCGGTTAGCCGCGAATAGCATCCAGCATCGCTTCAGGCTCAGGACGCTGAGTGTAATCCGGGTTGACCTCGGCGTAACGAATCACACCGTCCTGACCGATCACATAGCGTGCCGGCATCGGCATCGTCCATGACGGATCATCATTGAAAGTTGGCAAATCGTTACGCAGATTCTTGTACAGCTCGATCAGGTAATCCGGCAACTCAAAGCGCAAACCCAATGCATGCGCCACGTCATTGTGGCTGTCGCTGAGGATAGGAAACGTCAGGCCATTGGTACGCATCGACTTGCGGCTGTTGGCGGCGATCTGTGGCGAAATCGCCAGCAGGCTGGCGCCGGCGTCCTGCAGCAGTGGCAGAAAATCCTGCAACGCTTGCAGCTCCATGTTGCAGTAAGGGCACCACACGCCACGGTAAAACGTCAGCACCAAAGGCCCCTTGGCCAGCAGATCGATGGAGGACACTGGATGCCCGTCGGGATCTTTCAGGTTAAACAGCGGCGCCTTGTCACCGACCTTCAGCGCTTTGTTCGCCGCACCCGAGGCGATCAGCTCGGCAGTGGCGCGCTCCATGATCGGGTGGATGTCAGCCGGGGCGTTATAGGGCGGTTTGCCAGCCTTGAAGTCCGCTTTGAAGGCATCGAGTTTTGCTTGCAGGGTCATGATCGTAATCCTTGTTGGGAAAGCCGGTTGGCTGGGATCAATGGTGACCTTGAGGCGGGGAGGGCGGAACGCAGGTGGGGGGCATAGGATTCATTCTTGGGGGGAATGAGGTGGCGGATAGGGACTGTCAGATATTTTGTGTGCGGGCCGTTAACGGCCTGCCGTTAGGCAGGCCATGCTTTTACCAGGTCGGCCTGATAAATCGATCTCCGTACAGAATCGCGAATTGATTCATCGCACTTTTCCAGTCATGGGCCGCGGCCCCCCAGTTTGCTGTGATATTGCGCAGTCCAAGCCAGATCAGTTTTGTCGCCGCATCGTCAGTCGGGAAGTGACCTCGGGTCTTGATGATCTTGCGCAGCTGAGCGT
>NZ_JBFUBK010000107.1:0-21294 GCF_056405815.1 Pseudomonas sp. P1_F1_2
TTCCCAATCCACTTTTCTGTTTAATGATACACCGCAATCGCTAGACAGATCGTCTCCCACAGGGTAGGAGTACCGCGCTATCAATCTTCCAGTGCGCGAACCCGTTCGTGACGTTGTTGCTCTTCGGGCTGGGCGGTCGACTGCAGCGTGAAATCGAATTCGATTTCAGCAAACCGCCCGCTGACGCCATGCGCTGCGGCGCGTTGCTGGTCGTCGCTGAACGTGATGTGGGCGATCAGCTCGTCACGGGTGGCGTAGGCGAAATCGTCGTGCAGGTATTGATCGCCATCGAGGTTGATCTGGGTGGTCAGGTGGCGGTGATCCGGTGCCGAGATGAAGAAGTGCACGTGTGCTGGACGCTGGCCGTGACGGCCCAGTTGATCGAGCAGTTGCTGGGTCGGACCGTCCGGCGGGCAGCCGTAACCCGACGGCACAATGCTGCGCAAACGATAGCGACCTTCGGCATCGGTAACGATCCGGCGGCGCAGGTTGAACTCCGATTGCGCGGTATCAAAATACGAGTAAGTGCCGCCGGTATTGGCGTGCCAAACGTCGACCACGGCACCGGCCAATGGCTCGCCAGCGGTATTGAACACGCGCCCTTGCATGAACAGCGTGACACCTGGATCGAGACCATCATCGAGTCGCGCTTCGCCTTCGGACAACGGCGCGCCGGCCACGTACAGTGGACCTTCGATGGTCCGTGGCGTGCCGCCGGACTTGCCGGCCTGCTCATCCTCGGCATCCATCAGCAGATCGAGGTAATGCTCCAGGCCCAACCCGGCCACCAACAGCCCTGCTTCCTGACGCGCACCCAGCACGTTGAGGTAGTTGACGGCTTTCCAGAATTCTTCCGGAGTCACCGCCAGGTCTTCGATGATGTTCACCGAGTCACGCAGGATGCGGTAAATCAGGGCTTTGACGCGCGGGTTGCCGGCGTCGTTGAGCAGGCCGCTGGCGTCTTCAAGAAACTTCTGGGCGTTGGCAGTGTGGGAAATCTTGACGTTCATGGTGGTTCCTCATCTTGTAATTATTAGCGTAGCGAACTGAACAGGCTGGGTTCAGCGGTCATCCTCGCGGATGGAAGACGGGTGCCGGCACATTGCGTCGATCTCGATCGCCATGTAGGGAAACAGCGGCAGTTGCATCAGCAGGTCGTGCAATTCCTGGACGCTGTCGACATCGAAAACGCTGTAGTTGGCGTAGTGCCCGGCGATGCGCCACAGGTGACGCCACTTGCCCTGCTCTTGCAGGCGCTGGGCCAGGGCTTTTTCATCAGCCTTGAGTTTGGCGGCTGCTTCGGGGTTCATGTCGACCGGTAGATTCACGGTCATTTTTACGTGGAATAGCATGATCTCTCCTCAGGCTTGATGAACGGAAGTGGATGTTTTGTCACGACGGAAAAACGCCAGGCGTTCTTCGTCCAGGCTCAGGCCCAGACCTGGTGTTTGCGGCACATGCAGTTCGAAATCGCGATACACCAACGGCTCGCTGAGAATGTCTTCGGTCAGCAGCAACGGGCCGAACAGTTCAGTGTCCCAGGCCAGTTTATTCAGCGTGACAAAGGCATGGGCCGAGGCCAGCGTACCGATGCCGCCTTCCAGCATGGTGCCGCCGTACAGGGCGATGCCCGCTGCTTCGGCGATCGCGGCGGTACGCAGCACGGCACGGGGGCCGCCGTTCTTGGCGATCTTCAAGGCAAACACCGAGGCCGCGCCTTCGCGCGCCAGGTTGAAAGCGTCTTCCACGCACTCGATGGATTCGTCCGCCATGATCGGCGCCGGGCTCATCGCATTCAGGCGTGCCATGCCGGCGCGGTTGTTGCGCGAGATCGGCTGTTCGATCAGGTCGATGCCGTTGGTGCCGAGGATCCGGCAAGCGCGCAATGCGACCGCTTCGTCCCAGGCCTGATTGACATCGACCCGCACGCTGGCGCGATCACCCAGGGCTTTTTTGATCGCGATGACATGCGCCAGGTCGCGGTTGACTTCACCGGCACCGATTTTCAGTTTGAAAATTCGATGGCGGCGCAAGTCGAGCATTTTTTCCGCTTCGGCGATGTCTTTTTCGGTGTCGCCGCTGGCCAGGGTCCAGGCCACCGGCAAGGCATCACGCACCCGCCCGCCCAGCAGTTCGCTGACCGGCAGGCCGAGGCGTTTGCCCAGTGCATCGAGCAAGGCGGTTTCGATCCCGGATTTGGCAAAGGTATTGCCGCGGATGCTGCGCTCCAGACGCAACATGGCGGCATTCACATTGCCGCTGTCTTGGCCGATCAGCAGGGGCGCGAAGTGTTTGTCGATGTTGGTCTTGATGCTGTCCGGGCTTTCGTTGCCATAGGCCAGGCCACCGATGGTGGTGGACTCACCGATCCCTTCGATGCCATCGGCGCAGCGCACGCGAATGATCACCAGGGTCTGATTCTGCATCGTGTGCATCGCCAGCTTGTGCGGGCGGATGGTCGGCAGATCGACGATGATCGTCTCGATCGATTCAATGGCTGTTGCACGCATGTCGATACCCATCAGGTTCTTAAAGTTCTGGAACCGATTCTCGTACGGCTTTTTTGCCGATGCCAATATAGAATTGGTCTGACTTGATACCTTTAAGGTATGCAAACGACTGACGTCTGGAGGCCCCATGGAACTGCGTCACCTGCGCTATTTTCAGGTATTGGCTCAAACCCTCAATTTCACCCGCGCCGCCGAACTGCTGCACATCGCCCAGCCGCCCCTGAGCCGGCAGATCCAGCAACTGGAAGACGAACTCGGGGTGTTGTTGCTGGAGCGTGGCCGGCCACTGAAGTTGACGGAGGCCGGGCGGTTTTTCCATGAGCACTCCACCGCCCTGCTAGAGCAACTGAACAAGGTCTGCGACAACACGCGACGGATCGGCCTGGGGGAAAAGACCTGGCTGGGCATCGGCTTCGCGCCTTCGACCCTTTACGGAGTGCTGCCGGAACTGATCCGCCGTTTACGCAGCGGCGAGCCTCTGGAGCTTGAATTGGGGCTGTCGGAAATGACCACGTTACAACAGGTGCAGGCGCTCAAGGCCGGGCGTATCGATATCGGCTTCGGCCGTATTCACATCGACGACCCGGCGATCATTCAAACCGTGCTCACCCAAGACCGGCTGGTCGCCGCCCTGCCCGCCGGCCATCCCCTGCTGGCCGGGCCGATCAGCCTTCGCGAACTGGCGAAGGAGCCCTTTGTGCTGTACCCCGGCAACCCGCGCCCCAGCTATGCCGACCATGTGATTGCGCTGTTCGAATCCTATGGCGTGAGCATTCACGTGGCGCAATGGACCAACGAACTGCAAACGGCAATCGGTCTGGTGGGGGCCGGGATCGGCGTCACGCTGGTGCCCGCCTCGGTGCAGTTGCTGCACCGCGACGACATTGGCTTTACCCCATTGCTGGAAGACAACGCCACGTCACCGATCATTCTCAGTCGGCGGGTGGGCGATGTTTCACCGGGGTTGAGTCACTGTTTGAAGGTGATCGAGGAGCTGCAACCGCAGGCCAGGTTTTAATGGGAGTTTTTGTCCCAGAACCAGTTCCAGAAACCCGGCAGTTCTACTGGCTGCGAACTGTCCTTGACGGTGCGCGCCATCGCCGCTTGCAGCACCGCGTCGCGATCGTCGTAAAACGGCTTCTGCGCCAGTGGCACGCCGGTGGCCCTGGCGCTGTCGATCAGGATTTGCAGGTATTCGCGCGCGTGCCGGGCGGTGTAGCGATTGAGGTCGTGGAAGGTCACCACCACCGGAATCACCCCGTCCACAGTCGGCAACTGGCCCAGCGCGATGCGCTCGCGCACTTCGGACATCGAACGCAGCATGTGCGAGCGGCGTCGGGGGCTGGCGTTGAATCCCCAGATTTTGCCGTCATTGGCGCTCAAATCGGTCAGCAACACGTGCATGCCGTGCTGCTGATAGGCCGCGAAGACGCGTTTGTCGTAATTCCAGAACGGCGGACGCACCAATGTCGGTGGCGCGCCGGTGATGGCGGCGATGTCAGCACTGCCTTTGCTCAGCGACTGCTCCAGTTCTTGCGGAGTCAGCGAACGGTGATTGGTGTGCCAATGAGTAGCGGTGTGAAAACCCAGCACGTGCCCCTCTTCATGCTCGCGGTGCATCAGCGCCCGCCCGATGTCACTGTCGCCGGCCCTCGGCGCACCGGTCTGCACGAAAAACACCGCTTTGATATCGGGCTGCAGAGGATTGTCCTTCAGGCTGTCGAGGACCGTCGCGGTAGGGTTCCAGAAACTCGACGCGCTGGGACCGTCGTCATAGGTCAGCAGAAAACGAATTGGCGCCTGCGCCTGTAGACGTTGTTCCGTCTGCGGGGTCAGCTCGATGGGGGCAGCGATGCAGCCCGCCAGCCCGATGGCAATGGCGAGTGCACAAAATGCGTTGAACAGTTGTTTCATGTTTTGCCTTGGGTCAGACCGTGACGGTCAACACTTCAAACGGCAAAGTCCTTCGCCCGTTCTTCCTTCGCCGGCCCGCCAATGGCGCGGGCCGAGGTTGGATCAGGGTACACAGTGTTTGGTTCCGCAGCCCCCTCTTCGCTTATTGCACCAATGCCTGCTGGAACGAGTGGTCGATGATCGGGGCGGTCGCCAGTTCCGTCGGCAGCGCCTTGACCTTGAACAGGAAGTCCGCCGTGCTCTGCAAATCCGCCGCCGCTTGTTGATCCACCGGGCCAACGGTCATGTGCGCCTGACGCAACCAATGGCGAGACACGTCCTGATCCAGATTGGCCTTTTTCGCCCACAGATCGGCGTACTCGTCGGTATGGCTGTCGACCCAGGCCCGGGCTTTTTTCAGGCGCACCAGGAAGTCGGCGATGGCGGCGTGCTTACTGTCGATGGCCGGTGTCGACGCAGCGATGGCGCTCAAGCCGGGCATCAGGTTTTTAGCGGTCAGAATCGGTCGCGCGCCGGAGAACAGAATCTGTTGGGAAATGTACGGTTCCCATACCGGGAACGCGTCGATGCTGCCTTGAGGCAACGCCGCGGCGGCGTCAATCGGCATCAGTTTGATGAAGTCGACATAGTCGTCCGGCAGGTCGGCTTTCTCCAGTGCGCGCAGGGTTAACTGCTGGCTCCAGGCGCCGGGCCAGTAAGCGACTTTCTTGCCCTTGAGATCCGCGATGCTATGGACCGGTRAATCCTTGGGCACGAGCAAGGCAATGGTGTCCGGGTTCTGCCGCGACACACCGATCAGTTTCACCGGCGCCTGTTTGGCCGCCAGGAACAGAAAGCCGGAATCACCGAGAAACCCCACGTCCAGCGCGCCAGTGTTCAGCGCTTCGGCCAATGGCGCAGCCGCCTGGAAGTGCTTCCAGTCGACGGTGTAGGGCGCGCCCTCCAATACACCCGAGGCCTCAACCGAGGCACGCACGTTGTAGTAATTCTGATCGCCGATATGCAGGACCACCGGCTCGGCGGCATAGGTGATCGGGGCGGCAAACAGTGCGCTGGTCAATAGACCACGCACGAATCGGGACAGGTTCATCAAAGGCTCCAGAGTGCTATTTCTTATAGACCCTACCGCTATTACAAGAGCCTTTATAAATTCGATTTAGGAATAAGTTAATGACCAGAAACAAACAGTGTCGGCCCTGCAACAGCACCTCAACAGACTGTCTGCCCAGCGACATCCTTCACACCGTTGATGAGCGAAAACCCTCGAGAAACCAGTAGCCCCGGAACATGGCACAGAGCCTGCAATATTCCTTTTACGCAGGAAGCGACTCTACATAATAAATTTTTGGATATAACCAGCCTTGCCCGGAGCAGCCCATGAAACCGACCTTCCGCTTTCCCGCCTTCAAGTCTCTGCTGGGGGCCTGCGCACTGGCCCTGAGTCTTCAACCGCTGGCCCAGGCAGCCGAAACGCCACCGGCCGAAGTGCACCTGGATTACGCCTATTACTCGCCGGTGAGTCTGGTGCTCAAGCACTTCGGTTTCCTCGAAAAGGCCCTGCCACAGACAAAGGTCAGTTGGGTCCTGAGTCAGGGCAGTAACCGTTCGCTGGAATACCTCAACAGCGGCGGCGTCGATTTCGCTTCATCCGCCAGCCTGGCCGCCGTGCTCAGCCGCGCCAATGGCAGCCCGATCAAGTCGGTTTACGTATACAGCCGGGCCGAGTGGACAGCCTTGGTGGTGCGCAAGGATTCGCCGTACAAAACCGTGGCCGATCTCAAAGACAAGAAAATCGCTGCCACCAAAGGCACCGACCCCTACCTGTTCACCTTACGCAGCCTGCAACAGGCGGGCTTGAGCAAGGACGATGTCGAACTGGTGCATTTGCAGCACCCGGACGGTCGCATCGCATTGGAGAAAGGTGACGTCGACGCTTGGGCCGGGCTTGATCCGCACATGGCCGCCAGCGAAGTTCAGGCCGGTTCGCGCCTGCTGTATCGCAATACGCAATTCAACAGTTATGGCGTGGTCAGCGTGACGGACACCTATGCCAAGGAGCATCCGCACACCATCGATACCGTGCTGGATGCCTATGAACAAGCCCGCGTCTGGGCGGTAAAAAACCCTGACGAACTGGCGAAGTTACTGGCCAGCGAATCCGGCCTGCCACTGGAAGTGGCCAAGCTGCAACTGTCGCGCACCGACCTGAGCAGCCCGCAATTGACCGCCAAGGATGTGATCGCCTCTAAAGCCGCGGCACCGATACTCGTGTCCGAAGAATTGGTTCGCCGTGGGGTGAACGTCGATCAGGTCATCGATCAACTGATCGATACCGGTTTCAAAGAAACCGTGGCCCGTCAGTAACGGGGGGCTCATGACCAGCAAAAGCAAACACCTGCCACTCGAACGGCTCCCATCGCGCCGCGCCAGCGTGTCCCTGAACAACGCCTGGCGCCTGCGCCTCAAGGGTCTGGCGTTGCCGGTGCTGATCGTTCTGTTTCTGGAATTCGTCGTGCGTATCGGCTGGTTGCCGTCATACCAAATGCCGGCCCCGAGCGAGGTCGCGTTGACCCTCGCAGACTTGGCCGACGGTGCGCTGTGGAAGCACATCAGCGCCAGTCTGCTGCGGGTGCTACTCGGTTTCGCTATCGGCGCCAGCCTGGCGTTGGGGTTCGCCGCATGGGTGGGGTTGAGCCGTGAAGCCGAGGCGTATCTGGAACCGACGTTTGCAGGTTTGCGCTCGATTCCGAGTCTGGCCTGGGTGCCGCTGTTGTTGCTCTGGCTAGGCATCGACGAGACCTCGAAAATCGTCCTGATCGCGATCGGCGCATTCTTTCCGGTGTACCTGAACGGCGTCGCGGCCATCCGCGACATTGATCGCAAACTGGTGGAAGTGGGGCAAATGTATGGCTTCAGTCGCCGTCGGCTGGTCCGGCGAGTTCTCCTGCCCGCCGCCCTGCCCGGTCTGTTCACCGGGTTGCGCAGCGGCATGAGCCTGGCGTGGATGTTTCTGGTGGCGGCCGAATTGATCGCGGCCACCAAAGGCCTGGGCTATCTGCTCAGTGATGGTCGTGAGACATCGCGCCCGGACATCGTACTGGCCGCCATCATCGTGTTGGCGCTGCTGGGTAAGCTCAGTGACGGCCTCCTCGCCAGCCTGGAGAAACGTTTCCTGGCCTGGCGCGACACTTTTAATGGCCAAAGCGCCGAGGACTGAGCCATGACCCGACACCTGCTGGACATTCGAATCGAGCGTAAAACCTTCGCCACCACCACCGTCCTTAAAAACATTCACCTGCAATTGCGGCCCAGGGAAACCGTCAGCCTGCTCGGCCCCAGCGGTTGCGGCAAAAGCACTTTGCTGCGCATCGCCGCCGGGCTGGAAAAGGACTTCCAGGGCGAAGTGCGTCACAGCGCCGGGGAAGTGGCCTTCGTCTTCCAGGAACCCCGGCTGATGCCTTGGCTGACGGTCGAGCAAAACATCGGTTTCAGCGCCGATTCCCATTACGACAAAGCCTGGGTCGCGCAACTTATCGAAGAAGTCGGCCTTGGCGGTTTCGCCCAGGCACTGCCCAAAGCCCTGTCCGGGGGCATGGCTCAGCGAGTCGCGATAGCGCGGGGGTTGTATTCGCGACCGCAGGTTTTACTGTTGGACGAACCCTTCAGCGCGGTGGACGCCTTTACGCGCATGAAGCTGCAGGATCTGTTGCTGCAACTTGCCGAGCGTCACGCCATTGCCCTGTTGCTGGTGACCCACGATGTCGATGAAGCGCTCTATCTCAGCGACCGGGTACTGATATTGGACAATCGCCCCAGCAGCGTCCGGCAGGAATTGGCCGTGGAACTGCCTCATCCACGGGATCGGCGCGATTCGCTGCTGGCGGGTTTGAAGGCGTTGTCATTGACCGAACTGCAGCGTGCCCATGTGATCTGAAGGCTAAGCTGAGCATTCCCGCCAGTGCTTTCCAACCGCAGGGTCAGCCGATGTGTGGACGACTGTCGCAATACCGTGGCATTCATGATTTTGTCGCCGTGCTGAGTATTCCCGACGCGATGATCAATCACGTCGGGAACGAACCCTTGGCGCGCTATAACGCGGCGCCCACCACCCAACTCGCCCTGCTGCACCTTGAGCCTGACGGATTGCACGCCGATCCGGTGCGCTGGGGATGGCGGCCGCACTGGGCAAACGATCGCGCGGCGCCAATCAACGCGCGGGTTGAGAAAGTCGCTCACGGGCCGTTCTTCCGCGCAATCTGGCCACACCGGGCGATTGTGCCGATCGACAACTGGTTTGAATGGGTCGATGCCGGGGATTCGACGCGATTGCCATGGTTGATTCGCCGACGCGATTGCGCGCCGATTTGCTGCGCGGCCATTGGTCAGTTTCCCGGYGCTGGCAACAAGCCGCGCAGCGACGACGGTTTTGTCATCATCACGGCGGACAGCGCGGGCGGCATGCTCGACATACATGACCGGCGACCGGTGGTGTTGTCCCCAGAGCTGGCACGGGAATGGCTCGATCCGGCCACACCCAGGGAACGTGCCGAGCAGATGGTGCTTTTACAGGGTGAACCTAGCGAAACGTTTGAGTGGTACAGGGTCGACAAAGCTGTCGGGAATGTCAGGAATCAAGGTTGTTCATTGATTAATAAGCTTATTTAAACTGACCGCCCAAGCAGGTTTGTCTATATAGGCAAGTTTTAACTAAACCTATGCCCGGCATAAACGTTACACAGACTGTTTCATATTAGAAACACTTCCCGTTGTATGCCTTATTGTCCCAATTACCGCTTGTCTGACAATCCATTCGCCATACATACATTTAGAAACACTAAAGCTAGGATGCGCGCCGCGTTTCCCGTGGCACCGTCCAGTTGACCAAACAGTCAACAAAGAAGGAAATCCTTAAATATCAACAAGCCTGCAGAGAACTAAGTTGCGCGACGATCTTGTAATCAATCAAGTCAGCGGCCTGGAGTGTGTGTACCTGTCGATGACGGAACGCTATCAACTTGACTGCTTTATCGGGCAATACATACAGACCCGAAACCTGCGCTCTACCCCCAATATCGACGACATACTGCGTTCAACCCTCTCGAACTACGCCGGCCAACCGCCGGTCATGCTCAACGAGCTGAATGCATGGATCGACAAGGCCTTGGGCTATCGGGCTTCCCACCCGGATTTTCCGTGTCTGGAAGACCTTTGAAATGATCCCCGGTCCCGCTCAGCAGAAGAGCTGAACGAACCGCACAGCGTTGCACTCTCAGTAGTAGAGGCCTACGGGCCTCCTTCTTTCGTGGACGCGATTCATTCGGCCTCCGCCCATGCCTATCCACAGTCCGAACGAAAGATCGCGGCACACGCCACCCTTGAAACGGCTCGCTTGATGGCTCAGCAACTGGGCATCACGCACATACGCTGGAACGAGGCGGTGTGATTCATCCAGGCACAATCCGTAGCAGCTGGCGTAGCCTGCGTCCGGCTGCGTAGCAGTCGTCAATCCTGAATGCACGGATTTTCTGAAACACCGCGGCGTCAGATTTTACGACTGCTACGCAGCCGGACGCAGGCTTCGCCAGCTGCTACAAGGTTAGGCGTGTCTTGGAGGGATCAGTCAGGGCTTAAGCGGACGCTCTTCATCGCGGTCCGACAGCTCACGACTGTCATCATGTTTCCAGTCCTGCCGCGAACGTTCCTGACGCTTGATCTCTTCCTCCGAGGGTTCAYCTTCATCTTCAAAATCCGGACTTTTTTGATTGTTAGCCATGCGCACCTCTCTTCCTGTGAAGGGATTCATTAAGCGTAGAACAAATTCGGACGTTCGATTCAGAGCCACCAGCGCAGCAAAAAGAAAAACCCCATGCTCAGGAGCATGCTGAGCAAGGTATTACGGGTGTAAAGCACCAGCCCCACCGCCACCAGCGAACTGATCAGGTACGGGTTGTCCCATTGCAGGTTCAGCTGTTTGTCAGGCATGRACACGATGGGCCCGCAGATCGCGGTCAACATGCCCGGCACTGCAAAACCGAGGAACTGCCGGGCATTGCTGCTCAACCGCACCGGCAGCCGGGGTTCAAGAAACACGTAGCGGTTGAGAAACACCAGCACGCCCATTCCGAAAATTACCGCCCAAACGATCATGCTGTGCGTCCCACGTAGAGTTTGTTGCAGATAAAACCGGCGGTCATGCCTGCCAATCCCGACAGCACCAGCGCCGAGCCCCATTGCCAGTAGCTGAACAACACCGAACAGAACAGCGACACCGCGACACACACCACGGTTGGCACATTGCGCACCACCGGCGTGATCAAGGCGATGAAGGTGGCGGCGATGGAGAAGTCGAGGCCCAAATGCTCCAGCCCCGGAATGCTGCTGCCCAGCACGATGCCCGCAAGCGTGAACAGGTTCCAGGCGATGTAAAACGTCAGCCCTACCCCCAACGCGTACCAGCGATTGAATTGCTGCTTGTCGTGCTGACTGGTCAAGGCGAACAGTTCGTCAGTCAGTAAAAAGCCCAGCCCTACCCGCCAACGCCCCGGCAACGGGGAAATCACCGAACGCATGCTCATGCCGTACAGCAAATGTTGAGAAGTCAGCAATAAAGTGGTCAGCAATATCGAAAAGATCCCGGCGCCACCCTTGAGCATGCCGATGGCGACCAGTTGCGCGGCACCGGCAAACACAATGCTCGACAAGCCCTGGCCTTGCAGCGGCGTGAGATTGGCCTCGATGGCCATGGACCCGGCCAGCAACCCCCAAGGCGCGGTGGCCAGGGACAGCGGCATGATCGCCGCGGCACCACGAAGAAACGCACTGCGTGGCATGAGTAAATTCGACATAACGCCCTACAACCGGTGAAAGACCTGAGACTGTGCCAGCCGCCGCGCCCGAAGGCTTGAACAATCTTGCGCATTTGCGCGGTGAGCGTGTGCAGCGCAGGTGTTCCATTCATCGGCTTGGCGCTTGCTTCGCCTCGATAGTAGCAACATGATGGCGCTGAATATTCCCCAGAGACCAGGCCCTTCATGAGCTCACTCGAACCCGCCAGTGCCGTCTATAAAACCCTGCTTGAGTCGACCAATGCGATCCCCTGGCGAATCGACTGGAACACCATGACGTTCAGCTATATCGGCCCTCAGATCGAGGCGCTGCTGGGTTGGAAGCAGGACAGTTGGGTGACGGTCAATGATTGGGTCGAGCGCATGCACCCGGATGATCGCGATTACGTGGTGGAGTTCTGTGTCTCGCAATCACGGGCCGGGGTCGATCATGAGGCGGATTATCGGGCGCTGACGCAAAGCGGCGACTACGTGTGGATACGCGACGTGGTGCACGTGGTGCGCAAGGACGGAGAAGTCGAGGCACTGGTGGGCTTCATGTTCGACATCAGCGAACGCAAGAAAACCGAGGAGCACTTGAGCCGACTGCAAAAGCAACTCGAAGAGTATTCCTTCCAGGACGGCCTCACCGGCATCGCCAACCGACGCATGTTCGATACGGTGATGGCGCGCGAATGGGGCCATGCCCAGCGCACAGGCCTGCCGCTTTCGTTGCTGATCCTGGACATCGACTACTTCAAGCAATTCAACGACCACTACGGCCACATCAAGGGTGATGAATGCTTGCGCCAGGTCGCCCAGACGTTGTCCCAGGCCGCCAATCGACCGCGTGATTTCATCGCCCGGATCGGCGGTGAAGAATTTGTCTGGCTACTCCCGGAAACCGATGCTGAATCGGCAAGGCTCGTGGCGCGCAAATGCCTGCACCTGATTCGTCAGCAGCACATTGCCCATGAATATTCCCCGGTGGCGCCACTGTTGACCGTGAGCCTGGGTGTCGGCACCACCGTCGCCCCGCTGCAGGCGAACGCACTGGCGTTCATCGAGCAGGTCGACAAGTTGCTCTATCGAGCCAAACACAACGGCAGGATGCGCGCCGAATTCGCTGATTTTCGCTGAGCACACTCCCCATAGAGCAGCCGCCAGCGCCCGAGTACCATGGAGCCATTCGCATAACGGGTCAGGGAGTCGACATGCTGTACCGGATCGCCGCCGATGGGCTGGTGCTGCTTCATTTGCTGTTCATTCTGTTCGTCCTGTTCGGCGGCTTGCTGGTGCTCAAATGGCGGCCGTTGATCTGGGCGCACCTGCCCGCCGCGGCGTGGGGCGTGACGGTAGAAGTCATGCACCTGACCTGCCCGCTGACTCAATGGGAAAACCTGATGCGCCAGGCGGCCGGGCAAGCCGGTTACGGCGGCGGTTTTATCGAACACTACGTGTGGCCGGTGATTTACCCGGCCGGCCTGACGCCCACCCTTCAACTGGCGCTGGGTAGCGTGGTGCTGGCGATCAACGTGCTGGTTTATCTTCGGCTGATCCGGCGCTGGAAACTGCGCCGGGCCGCCTGAAACAAACGCCGAGGATTGAATCCATGTTGTCGCTTGAAGACCTGACATTGCTCCAAGCCATCCGCGAGACCGGCAGCCTGTCGCGGGCCGCCGCTCACCTGGGCAAGGCACCATCGACCGTGTCCTACGCCGCGAGGCAATTGGAGGAGCGCTTCGACGCGCTGCTTTTCGATCGCCGTCGTTATCGCTTGCAGCTCACCCCGGCCGGCGAATTATTGGTAAACGAGGCAGCGCGGTTGATGCAGGACGTGTCCCGGCTGACCCAACGGGTCCAGCAAGTGGCCAACGGCTGGGAAAGCCGGCTGTGGATTGTCACCGACGAACTGCTCGAATTCGAAACCCTGATTCCGGTGATCCACGAGTTCGATGCGCTGGCGTCCGGCGTGCCGCTGCGCATCACCCAGGAAGTGCTCAAAGGTGTCTGGGAAGCCCTGCGCGAAGGCCGCGCCGACTTGATCATTGGCGCCACTAACGAACCACCGACAATCCCGACCTTGCGCTGGATGCAACTGGGGGAAATGGAGTGGGTGTTCGCGGTGTCGCCCAAACACCCGCTGGCCAAGGCCAAGGAGCCGATTTCACGGGCGATGGTGGCGCAACATCGGGCGATTGTGGTGGCCGATTCGTCCCGGGGCACCGAAGGCAGCACCTACGGTGTGTCTGGCGGCCAACCGGTTTTGGCCGTGCCGACCATGCGTGCCAAAATTCTTGCTCAATGCGATGGCCTGGGCGTCGGCTGGTTACCCCGGCATCGGGTGGGCTCGCTACTGAAAAACGGCACGCTGATTGAGAAGCTGATGGCTGACCCGCGCGAGCCAAACATTCTGTATGCCGGCTGGCGTGGCGATCATGACGGTCGTGCATTGGGCTGGTGGCTGGAAAAACTCAAGCAGTCGTACCTTTGCACCCAGCTCGTTCAGGGCAGTGACCGGTTTGTCTGAACGCCGTCGGCAATCACGCTCATGTTCCGCCCGCTGGCCTTGGCCACATACAGCGCCTTGTCCGCGGCGCTGACCAAATCGTCGGGCTGATCTTGTGAAGCCGGGTTGAAGGCACACACACCAATGCTGACCGTTATCCGGCCCTCGACGCCTTCGCTGTGCTCGATGCCCGCGCTCAGGACCGCGAGGCGTATTTTTTCGGCCACCAGAAACGCGCCTACATAGTCAGTACCCGGCAGCACCACCGTGAACTCCTCACCGCCATAACGAGCCGCAAGGTCACCGGGACGCTTGATATTGTCCTTGATGATCGCGCTGACCCTGCGCAAACACTCATCGCCGGCGACATGGCCGTAGCGGTCGTTGAAACTCTTGAAGTGATCAACGTCGATCATCTGCAGCGCCAGTGGGGTCAGCGTGCGCCGGGCACGGCCCATTTCCGCGAGGATAAACACGTCGAACTGACGCCGGTTGGACAGCCCGGTCAATGCGTCCTCAAGAGCCAGCAACTCAAGGCTGCGATTGACCTCGATGAGCTTCTCCCGCGCATCGAGCAAGACACTCTGGACATGATGTTGCTGCTTCATGAAGCGAATGAGGCGGTAACCGAGCGCGCCCAGAAATGCCAGCAGCGACAACATGATCCCGGCGCTGAGCGCTGTCTCGCCACGCCAGCCGGCCAGCACTTCCTTCTTGTCCAGCGCGGCGAAGATGATCAGTGGATAGCCGTCGACACGGCGATACCCCGTCACCCGTTCGACTCCATCCACAGAAGACTTGACCGTCGCGGTGCCGGCATCGCTTTTGGGTAACAACTCGGTAAACAGCGGCCCCTTGGCGACACTGCTGCCAATGTCGGCCTCATTGAATGGCCGGCGAACAATGATGCTGGCGTCATCGGCAATCAGGTTGATGACCCCGTTGTTGCCCATGTCGATGTTGTCGTACAGGTCCAGGAAATGACTGAGATAAATCGTCGCCAGGGCCACACCGGCGAACCGGCCATCGGCATGATTGACCCGGCGAGAGACGGTCATGATCCATTCACCGCTCGAGCGACTTTTTATCGACCGACCGATGTGCGGGCCACGGTCAGGATGATCACGATGGAAGATGAAATATTCACGGTCGGAATTATTGGCATTGGTCCCTTCCGCACCATTGGAATTGGCGATCCAGTTCCCGTGTTCGTCATAGACAAACAGGCCATGAAGTTGCTTCAGCTCATCACGCTCGGCGCTGAGCAATCGCTGCAACCTGGGCAATTGCTGCGCGTCGATGCCTTCGTGTTCGAGGCGGTCTACCAAGGCAAAGAGCAGCGTATCGGCCTGTTTGATCGACGATTGCGCCTGCGACGCCAGGGTCTGCGCCAGGTTGGACATCGCCACTTCTTTGTCATGCAGGTGGTATTGGCGCGAGGTCCAGGCTTCCCAGATCACAATCGCCGTCATCGACAGGCACACCGCCACGAGCAGCACCACCGCGTATCGGACCTTGAGCCGTGACTCGAGCTGACCGGGCGCCCCGGGCGTGGCGGGCTGGGGGCTTTCAATCGGATCTTTAATGGACGAGTACCCCATGACAATCCCTGACTGGTGATGACAAGGCGACTTTTCCTGTTCGCCCATCGCAACAACACGATAGGTGATTTACTGACCGCGTGACGGGGTTTGTGGCGGGAATCCGCCCTGAGGTCATGACTTGCCGGACTGTTTCACCGCCTCAAGCCAGGCCGGATCCAGTCGGGTTTGTTCGGTATCGATGCCCAATGCTTGCATGCGCGCCTTGTGCTCATCCATCTCACGAGTCAACTGGCCGTGGTCGCTGGAGTTGCCGTCCAACTCATGCATCTGGTGCAAACCCAGGTGGTAGAAACGCAGCAGTTTCATGGCCACTGGATCACCGGTTGCCACCGCTGCGGTGACCTGATGCATGATGTTGGTCACGCTCATCAGGCTGCGCTTGAGCTGCCAGCCGTAGACCGCCGCGGCCATCCATGGCTGGCTCCAGAGTTTGCCGCGCATCAGCGCCACTATCAGCAGCACCGCGACGAAAACGCCGCCGACGTTAAATCGCAGGTTGTCGCCACCGGGTTCACCGAACAACGCCACCGCGGCCGTGGACAGCCCCATCGCCAGCGCCAGGAAAATCAGGGCAATTATCACCGTACTGCGTCGCGTCTGTTGTCGATAGGTTTGGGCATTCTTCGGCTGGATTTCGAACATCGCGACAGGGTTCCTTGGGGGCATGAACAAAAAGACTGCGGCGCATTATCGCCTCTGCGCGGGATTTAGCTATGCTGGGGCTCCTTTTCATCTTTTCATCGTCAAACGGGGAACATGGCGATACAGCTCGGTTCGTGCCATCTTCATCCATGGATACACACTATTCAGATGCCATTCCCGCCGTTCAGTGAATGACATCGTTTTAAGGATCTTTGAATGACCCAACGACAAGTAATCAACGCCTCGGTCAGCCCAAAAGGTAGCCTGGAAACCCTCTCCCAACGCGAAGTCCAACAACTGAGCGAAGCCGGTTCCGGCAGCACCTACAACATTTTCCGCCAGTGCGCCCTGGCCATCCTCAATACCGGCGCCCATGTCGACAACGCCAAGACCATCCTCGAAGCCTACAAGGATTTTGAAATCCGCATCCACCAGCAGGACCGCGGCGTACGCCTGGAACTGTTGAATGCCCCGGCCGACGCCTTCGTCGACGGCGAAATGATCGCCAGCACCCGCGAAATGCTCTTCAGCGCCCTGCGTGACATCGTCTACACCGAAAACGAACTCGACAGCCAGCGCATCGACCTGAGCACTTCCCAGGGCATCAGCGACTACGTGTTCCATCTGTTGCGCAACGCCCGCACCCTGCGCCCCGGCGTCGAACCGAAGATCGTGGTCTGCTGGGGCGGCCACTCGATCAACACCGAAGAATACAAATACACCAAGAAAGTCGGCCACGAACTGGGCCTGCGCAGCCTCGACATCTGCACCGGTTGCGGCCCCGGCGTGATGAAAGGCCCGATGAAAGGCGCGACCATCGCCCACGCCAAACAGCGTATCCACGGCGGTCGCTATCTGGGCTTGACCGAGCCGGGCATCATCGCCGCCGAAGCGCCGAACCCGATCGTCAATGAGCTGGTGATCCTGCCGGACATCGAAAAACGTCTGGAAGCGTTCGTGCGCGTCGGCCACGGCATAATCATTTTCCCCGGCGGTGCAGGCACGGCCGAAGAGTTCCTGTACCTGCTCGGCATCCTGATGCACCCGGACAACGAAGGCCTGCCCTTCCCGGTCATTCTCACCGGGCCGAAACATGCCGCACCGTATCTGGAACAACTGGACGCGTTTGTCGGCGCCACGCTGGGTGACGCGGCGAAGAAACATTACGAGATCATCATCGACGATCCGGCTGAAGTCGCACGGCAGATGACGCAGGGGCTCAAAGCGGTCAAACAGTTCCGTCGCGAGCGCAATGACGCGTTCCATTTCAACTGGCTGCTGAAAATCGACGAAGGCTTCCAGCGCCCGTTCGACCCGACCCACGAAAACATGGCCAACCTGAAACTGAGCCTGACCCTGCCGGCCCACGAACTGGCCGCCAACCTGCGTCGCGCGTTCTCCGGCATTGTCGCCGGCAACGTCAAGGACAAAGGCATCCGCCTGATCGAACAACACGGGCCGTACCAGATCCGGGGCGATGCGGCGATCATGCGTCCGCTGGATCAACTGCTCAAAGCCTTCGTCGCCCAGCACCGCATGAAGCTGCCGGGCGGCGCGGCGTATGTGCCGTGTTATCAGGTCGTGGCATAACCTCGACCTGACCAACACTATTTACCCCTGTAGGAGCAAGCTCACTCCTACAGGGGTTAACGTGGCTACAGGTGATCAGCGTCAATCACCGCTTTGGCAAAGGCTTGCGGATCTTCCTGTGGCAGGTTGTGGCCGATGCCGCCGGTGATGAGCCGGTACTCATACTTGCCGGTAAAACGCTTGGCATAATCCTCGGCTGCCGGGTGCGGTGCGCCGTTGGCGTCACCTTCCATCGTAATGGTGGGCACCGTGATGGACGGAGCCTTGGCCAGGCGTTGCTCCAGTGCTTCGTATTGCGGCTCTCCCTGAACCATGCCCAACCGCCAGCGATAGTTGAAAATCGTGATCGCGACATGGTCCGGGTTGTCCAGGGCAGCGGCGCTGCGGTCGTAGGTCGCGTCGTCGAATTTCCATTTCGGGGACGCCAGTTCCCAGATCAACCTGGCGAAGTCGTGACGATTTTTTTCGTAGCCGGCCTGGCCGCGCTCGGTCGCGAAATAGAACTGATACCACCATTGCAACTCGGCCTTGGGCGGTAACGGGTTCTTGCCCGCTGCCTGATTGCCGATCAGATAGCCACTGACCGAGACCAACGCCTTGACCCGCTCCGGCCACAACGCCGACACAATGTCTGCCGAACGCGCGCCCCAATCGTAGCCGCCAAGCACGGCCTGTTTGATGTTCAGGGCATCCATGAAATCGATGACGTCGCTCGCCAGCGCGGAAGGCTGGCCATTGCGCAAGGTCTTGGCGGACAGGAACTGCGTGTCGCCATACCCCCGCGCATACGGGATCAGCACTCGGTAGCCCTTGGCCGCCAGCAATGGCGCCACTTCGCTATAGCTGTGAATGTCGTAGGGCCAACCGTGCAGGAGAATCACCACCGGGCCATTGGCGGGGCCGACCTCGGCGTAAGCCACGTCCAGCAAGCCAGCCTTGACATGCTTCAGCGCGCCGAAGGTGTCCTTCCTGGCCTCCACCGAGTCAGCGGTGGCCGCGGTGCTGGTTTGGGCGCTGGCCGCACCGAGAACACCGAACTGCATCAGCGCAAAGGCGAGCACCGCGGGCCCCATCAAACGGCGGCCTCGTGATTCGGTTTTATTGCCCGACACATTCATCTTCATGGTGATTTCCCTATAAGTCATTCAACGATTGTTTTGGACGACGTAGTGGGCCGATCAACCGCCCTGATTGGCGCAGTCCGCGAGTTTGCTGTAATCGAGAACCTTGTGCGTGCCGCTGGAATCAAGGTAGTTCAGGCGAGCATTGACAATGCCGCAACCACTGCCGGAGTCTTCAGTGGACAGCACTTTCTTGATATCCAGATGCGCGCCGTGAGCAGTGACCTGCGCCTGGGTTTGATCATCGGCATGGGCTGAAAACGCAGCGATGTTCAGGACAGCGAAGAAGCTGGCGGCAACGAGTGTGTTCCAGTTCATGGTGATTTCCTCAGGGCTGCGATAGGCGGTGGTGGTGAGGCAAGTCGTCTTGTCTCGATGGAGCCCATTCAACCGCCCCAAGGTATCTGCCATGTGTCGTCAAAACGGCGTTATTAAGGCGTAAGGTGTCAAACAGCGCGCCCGATACAGTGCGATACAAATCTGCATGGCGCCGTGTAGCACGCAGCGAACTAATAAGAAGAGGTTTGTGCAATGGACCATGTGAACCACATCCTGATCGTCGATGACGATCGGGAGATCCGCGAGCTGGTGGGCAATTACCTGAAGAAAAACGGCCTGCGCACCACAGTGGTTGCCGATGGCCGGCAGATGCGCAGTTTTCTGGAAGCCAATCAGGTGGACCTGATTGTGCTGGACCTAATGATGCCCGGCGATGACGGCCTGGTGTTGTGCCGAGAATTACGCGCCGGCAAACACAAAGCCACACCGATTTTGATGCTCACTGCGCGCAACGACGAAACCGATCGCATCCTCGGCCTGGAAATGGGCGCCGACGATTACCTGACCAAACCCTTCGCCGCCCGCGAGTTATTGGCGCGGATCAATGCGGTATTGCGCCGCACGCGAATGTTGCCGCCGAACCTGCTCATCACCGAAACCGGCCGGCTGCTCGGTTTCGGCCGCTGGCGCCTCGATACCACAGCCCGCCACTTGCTGGACGAAGACGACACGCTGGTGGCCCTCAGTGGCGCGGAATACCGTTTGCTGCGCGTCTTCCTCGATCACCCGCAGCGGGTACTCAGCCGCGACCAATTGCTCAACCTGACCCAAGGCCGCGACGCCGACCTGTTCGAGCGTTCCATCGACTTGCTGGTGAGCCGTTTGCGTCAACGCTTGCTGGATGATTCACGCGAGCCGACCTACATCAAGACCGTGCGCAGCGAAGGCTACGTGTTCTCGTACCCGGTGGAATTGCTTGGCGCAGAATCTTCCTAGGGGTTTTGTATATAGAAACTGGCGAAACATACGCAAATCCCACAGCCTTTAAATCCTACGATCTGACACAAAAGCCCCGGCAATTCCTCGGGACAGTGCCGCCCGCTCGTACTAAGCTGCGCGATTCATTTCATCAGGGACGATTTATGAAGCGCATTGCCGGTTGCTTGCTGCTGTTGCTGAGTGTTGGCGCAGTCGCAGCAGACCTGAAACTGCTCACCGACAACCACCCACCGTTGCACTTTCAGCAAGGCGACACACTGGTGGGTTTTGGTGTGGATGTGGTGCAGGCGTTGGCCCAACGCACGGGCGACTCGGTGCATTTGCAGCAAGTCCCTTTGCTGCGGGCCTTGCGCGATGCCGGGACCGAGCCCGCCACCGGGGTGTTCACTATCTTTCGCACCGCCGAGCGCGAAGGCCTGTACCAGTGGGTCGGCCCGCTGATGGAGGTGGAAACGGCCCTCTACGCCACCGACAGCACCCTGCCCCCTGTCCGCGCCCTGAGCGAGACCGCCAGCCTGGGCCGAATCGCCGTTCCGCGAAAATGGCTGGCCTACAGCTACTTGCAACAGCAAGGCCTGAACAACCTGTACGGCGTCGAAACGCCCGAACAAATGATGCGCCTGGCGAGTCTGGGCCGTGCAGAATTTGTGGTGGCCGATACCCTGTCCATCACGGCGATGGCGCGAGAAGTCGGGCTGGCGCCCAGTCGGCTGCACTACCAGATGCCCCTGATGAAGCAAAGTACGTACATCGCGTTTTCACCGCAGACCGATGCGGCTCAAGTGGCGCGCTGGCAACTGGCGCTGGACGAGATGAGGCGCGACGGACGCCTGGAACATATCAAGCAGCGCTGGCTGATCGACCGCACGCCTCGCTGACAACGGATCAGCGCGCTCGATAACGACTATGCCCAAGGGTGTTTTTTCATGGCCGGGCTCCAGCACTACAGTGGCGACATCTTCTTCCCACGCTCTGGAGCAATCCCATGAAAAGCCTCATCGGTCTTGGTTTCGCCCTCTCGGTTCTTGGCGCAACGTCCGCTATCGCCGCCCCCCACGCCACCTCGCAGGTTGTCGCGGCAGTGAAAGTCAGCCAACCGGCCACCCTCAATGTGAACACTGTCGAAGTCGATAAAAAGGACAGCCAGCCGACCACGTTGTACGTCGCTGAAAACCGCCCTGAGTTCGGTTCGAAATATCAGCGTTATTGATCAACAGCTTTGCGCCGCTTACACACAAAAAACCCCGGGCAGACCCAATCTACCCGGGGTTTTTCCTGGAAACACACCGGATCCTGTAGCAG
>NZ_JBFUBK010000108.1:0-21074 GCF_056405815.1 Pseudomonas sp. P1_F1_2
CGTCAAACCTGAGCACGCGGGCTTGCTGACACAACGCATTGCCTGATTACACGACTGCTTCGCAGCCGAACGCAGGCTTCGCCAGCGGCTACAGGATCGCGTTACGGCTGGTTTTACAGGTTCACTTGAGCCGCATCATCGCAAGGATTTTTGACGGTTTTGTGACAGGGCGGTGAAGGCGAAATAGTGGCTCTGCCAACGGTCGGATTTGATTAAAGAACCGCTCTGGCACGCCGATCACGCTTAGGTTAAGTTGCGCGCCTTCGGCCGTCAGCCGACGTCGCAGACAAGGAAGTCCGGACACCTTTCACGCCTTACCGGGGCGTGCCTAATTCCTGTCATGAGTACCCTTCGATGCTTTTGCAAAAGTCCTTGAGAGCGCAAATTCTCGCCCTGTTGAGCGGCAGCCTCTTTGCGATGCTGTTGATCGCCCTGGCCTGCTTTCATTTCCTTTCCAGCGGCGTTCAGCGCTACGCGAACCTGATCGACGGCCCGTTGCACACTTCCCAGTTGATCGATGAAGCCAACCTGCAATTCAAGGTGCAGGTCCAGGAATGGAAAAACGTCTTGCTGCGTGGCAAGCAACCGGCGGACCTGGACAAATACTGGAAGCAATTCGAAGACCGTCAGCGCGATGTGCAAAGCATCCTCGGCGAACTGGCCGGGCAGAAGGGCATCGAACCGCAGCTCAAGACTCGCATCGAACGCCTGCGTGATGAACACCGCCTGCTCGGGGCCGCCTATCAAAAGGGTCGTGATGCCTATGTGGCCGCCGGTGCCGACCCCACCGCTGGCGACACCGCGGTGAAAGGTGTGGACCGAGCAGCCAGTGACCAGATGAGCGAATTGGTCGCCGAGTTGCGCAAGCAGGGCAGCGAACAGTCGAAGCAGATCAGTGCCGAGGCTGAGCGCACCGTGTTGCTGGGGATCATCGTGATGCTCGTCTCGGGCCTGTTGATCGGGCTGTTGAGCCTGTGGCTGGTCAACCGCAACCTGGTCGAACCGATTCGCAAACTGATCGAATACGTGGCGCAACTCAGCCGGGGAAAAATTGCCGAGCGTGTGGCCAGCACCCGCCAGGACGAGTTGGGCAAACTGGCGGTCGCGGCCAACACCCTGCGCGATTTCCTCGCCGAAACCTTCAGCCATTTGCAGCGCAGCGCCAAGGATCTGGACAGTGCCAGCGGTGAACTGAATTCGATTGCCGGCCTCATGGCGGGCGGCACCAACGAGCAGTTCAACCGCACCGATCAGGTGGCCACGGCAATGAACGAAATGTCCGCCACCGCGCAAGAAGTCGCCCGTCACGCCGCCGATGCCGCACGGGCTGCCGACGACGCTGACCAGTCCGCGCAGCAGGGCGAAAAAGTCATGCAGGGCACCATCCGCACCATCACTCAAATGCGTGGCGAAATCGCCAATACCGCTACGGTCATTCGTCAGTTGGAAACCGACAGCGGCCGCATCGGCAAGGTGCTGGAAGTGATTCGCGGCATCGCCGAACAGACCAACCTGCTGGCGCTCAACGCTGCCATTGAAGCGGCCCGTGCCGGTGAAGCCGGGCGTGGTTTTGCGGTGGTCGCTGATGAAGTGCGCAGCCTGGCCCAGCGCACGGCGGCGTCGATCATTGAGATCAACCAGATTATCCAGACCGTGCAAACCGGTGCGGTCGACGCGGCGCAGGCCATCGAAAGCGGCCAGTCACGCAGTGAGGAAAGCGTGCAGCAAGTGACCGAAGCCGGCGCGATGCTGGAGCGGATCACCCAAGCCGTCGAAGCGATTCGCGACATGAACCGCCAGATCGCCACCGCCGCCGAAGAACAGACGTCGGTTGCCGAGGACATCTCGCGCAACCTCACGGAAATCACCAGCATCGCCAGTACCAATCTGGACAACGTGCAACGCACCGAGGCGGCCAGCCACAACCTGAACAGCGTGTCGTCGCAGTTGAATGAAGTGACGGCGCGGTTGAGCGCGTAGCGGCACTGACGGTGTACCGGCTCGCTTACCGAGTCGGTACACAGTCGATCTCAAATCCGGCCTGAACTTGTCGATGAGGGAGATACCCAGCACCCACATTGGATAATTCCCATGGTCAGCATCACCTCTGTATCCATCAACCCGACCCTCACCACCTCCACCAGCAAAACCTCGATCAGCGCTCCCGCCGCAGACACCTCCGTCACCGCCACGCCTTCCGACGACACTAAACTGGCCGCCGGCGGCGCTCCCGCGTCGAGCGACAGCAGTTCCAGCAGCAGCGAAGAATCCGATGCGGTGAAAACCTTGCGCAAGCAAATCGCCGAGCTGCAAAAGCAGATGCAGGAACAACAGCAACAGCTGCAAGCGGCCCAGGCGAAACAGGAGGATGCAGACGCCAAAGCCGCTGATGTCGCGGCGGCTCAGTCGCAGGTGGCGACCACGGCGGGTTCATTGCAGGCGGCGACGGCGGCGTTATTGCAGGCGTTACAGGATGCCGACTCCAGCACGTCGGGTTCGCTGGTCAGTACCAGCGCCTAAACCTGCACAGGCAGGCTGAAGGTAAACGTCGTGCCCTGTATTGCGGTCGAGACCACGTCCAGTTTTCCACCGTGGGACTGCGCAATCTGACTGGCAATGTACAAGCCCAACCCGAGGCCGGTCTGCGGAGTATCGCTGGCCGGTCGCGAGTAGGGGCGGAACAGATACGCCAATGCGTCCTCGGCAATCAGTCCCTGATTTTTTACGCTCAGTACGAAGTGTCCATCGTTGGTCTGCGCATTGACCTCGACCGGACCTTGGGGATCGCCGTGGACTACTGCGTTCGCCACCAGATTGGACAGCAACTGGGCGACCCGCTCGCGATCGCACGGGACGTTGTGTAAATCGCCGATGGAAGAATTTATGACGCGGTTCGGGTGAACACTCTGAACCTCGGAAATCACATGCCGTAAAGCCGCATCCAGATCCGCGCACGGTGCGATGTTCACCGGAATGCCCAGGCCAAAGGAACCGCGAGCGAAATCCAGCACGTCATCGACCAGTCGAGTTGCGCGTTGGGCACTGGTCAGAATGTGCTGGACCCGTTGCTGGTTCGCCGGGTCAGGCAGTTTGCGCAGGAGCATTTCGGCACCGGCACTGATGGCGAACAACGGGTTGCGCAAGTCATGGCCGAGCACGGCGATAAACCGATCGCGCTGTTGCGAGTTTTCACGCTCCTGCTTCAGCGCCAACTCGGTGTGTTGCTGGTTTTCTTCGACCTCGATTTGCAGTGCCAGCATGCGCGCGAAGGATTCCATGGTGCTTTGGCTCGTGCTGGATTTGAGCTGGGCGGGCAGAGGATCAAGTGCGCAGAGGGTGCCGAAAAAGCGTCCGTCGGTACGGAAGATCGGCACGGAGATGTAGCTTTCGAACTGATAAATACGCGGCGTGTGGTGATCGCGGTAGCGCGGGTCTTCGCTGGCCTTGTCGATCACCACCGACTGGCGGGCCTGACGAATTTCGTGGCACAGGGTCGTGGTGACCTCCAGTTCACCGCCGACCTGCAAACCGAAGTTCAGTTGGTCGAGCACGGCGCACGCCGTCCAGGAGTCCTCCGTCACGCGCGCCACCGCGGCGAAGCGCAGGCCGGTCAACTCGCGGACCACTTGAAGGATGGCCGGTACGGCGCTGATCCTGCCGATCAAGGCGATGTCTGCTGCCGCTGTTTGACCCATTTCAGTCAATCTCTGTTTGAACACCGTGGACAGATTCTAGCGGGCCGACGATGTGTTGGCGTGGTCTGAATTGCAGACGCAAAAAAGCCGCACGATTGGTAAATCGTGCGGCTTTTCATGTGCGCATCAGGTGTCTTGTTTGTTGCTCAGGACTTTGCCTGTGGTGGCATCGAAATCTACGTCAAATTCTTTGCCTTCAGCGGTTTTCAGTTCAACTTCGTATTCGTAGCCGTTGAAGTGGTTGTCCAGATCCGTGTCGGTGATGGTCGCGCCCGGGTGCAGTTTCAGCGCTGCCTGGTTCATTTCTTCCAGTGGCTTGATCTTGCCGCTCTTGACCAGTTCAGGGATCTGGTCGACGCGGACATCGGCCTGGGCCAGGCCAGCGGTGAGGGTCAGGGCAGCGGCGGTGAACAGGGCAGTCAGGGTTTTCATGAAGTTCTTTCCTTGGGTTGAGCTGTTTAAGTGGCGCCAGATTAACGGTGGCAACTTAACTCATCCTTAATTCCCGAGACGTTGAGGGATCGTTGAGGGATCGTTCCCACGCTCTGCGTGGGAACGCCTCAGGGGACGCTCCGCGTTCCAAGTGGGACGCAGAGCGTCCAGGGCTGCATTCCCACGCGGAGCGTGGGAACGATCTTTTTGGGTTTAATAGCCGTTGTTCTGCAGCAACTGCGCAACAGTCCCCGCAGCCGGCCGTTTGTAGAAGTTCAGCAACTCGCTGGCGCGGTTGGTGAAAATCCCGTCAACCCCGGCATCCATCACCTTCTGGTAATCCAGCGCATCATCAATGGTGTACACGTGCACCAGCATGCCCTGATCGTGGGTGTATTGGTTCATCCACGGTTTCACCAGGTCCGAGTAGCTCTGGTCGCCCCCTTGGGTCAGCGCGGCGGAAGGGCCGGTGCCGATAGCGCCCTGAGCCTTGGCGTACTCGACCCATTGCTGGAATTCGGCTTTATCCTTCGGCTCTTGTCTGGCGTAGTAAGTGGCTTTGTCCTTGTCGCCGGATTCGGCGAACGTCACCTTGGATTTGGGCTCGATACTGCCTTCGCCGACCCACAACAGCAGAATTTTCGGCACCTTCGGCATTTCCTTTTGCAGCAGTTCGAGGCTGCTCTTCTCGAAGGTCTGCAGCACGACTTTGCCTTTGCCCTGGCCGACGGCCAGATCACTTTTCGCCAGTTTCGAACCGGCCGGGCTCAGCCAGCCACGGTCCTGCAATTTGTCCTTGAGGTCGCGCTCAATACCGGGGAATTGCTTTGGCTCTTTGGTCTCGATATACAGGCCGGGTTTGTGCAGCGGGTTGCCCTGGGCAATATCGATGATTTCGTCCAGCGTCAGAATTTTCAGACCCGCGTAGGAAGGACGCGCGCGATCCGGGTAAGCGCTGTTGAACCAGCTGCCGGCGTCGAGGGTTTTCAACTCGGCCATGGTGAACGCGTTGGCGGGGCTGTCCTTGCGATCCGGGAACTTGCTGGCAACGTCGGTGGTGCGTTGCAGATTGTTGTCGTGCAGCACAAACAGCACGCCGTCCTTGCTGCGTTGCAGGTCCATCTCCAGATAGTCGGCCCCCAGGTCGCGCGCCAGTTTGTAGGCGGCGGCGGTGGATTCCGGCGCATCGAAAGACGCGCCGCGATGGGCGATCACCGCCGGGTGCGGAATGCCCAAACGGCTTGCCAGCGCTGTCGGGGTTGGCTCGCTGGCGGCTTGTGCCTGGCCGAGACCGAGCATCAGGCTCAGCAGCAGGGCGCTTTTGGTGAAGGTAACCGGCATGGTCGAGATCCTTTCGCAATGAGTAATCAAAGACGTCCCTTTTAACAACTGAGCGTTGCCGGCGCTATCGCCAGACCGACATAAACGTGTTCAAGGCAGAATTTTTCAGCGCAACTGTGCACTTCTTTGCAGTACTCTTGGCCACGGCAATTTCCCCGGCAGAGGGAAAACCGTGTCGTTTCCCTTGCGTGTAAACCATTGATCACCGGTCGTAGAAACGACTTTTTGTGAGGTTTATATGCGCATCACTTCCGAGCTTATCTGCCAGGCCGCCGACCAACTCAAAGGCTTTGTCGGCCTCAACCGCAAGACCGGCCACTACATTGTGCGATTCAGCGAAGACTCGTTCGGCATGGACGTGGCCGATGACGGCATTATTCCCACCAGTGAATTTGTCTGGGCGCCGGGGCCGGGGCAGGCCATGACGCTCAAGCGTGAGTTGATTCAGTTGCTGCTGGATCAGAACATCGATGACCGGATCAACATCACCGAGCCGTTGCGGGTGTACATGAATCGGCAGGAAGTGCCGGAGATAGCGGCGGTCAGGAGTCTTGTACAGGGCTGATGTTTTGCGGTGTCTTGGCTGGCCCCTTCGCGAGCAGGCTTGATGGGCACCGCAAATCATTACGGCTGAAACTGATAATCGCGCTCAATCCGGCACACCCGCGTATGACACGACGAGTACCAGGTCGAGCGCCCACGTTCACGAATCGCGCTGTGCTCGGGATGATGTTTCCACGCCAGGATCGCCGCTTCACTGGCCCAATACGAAACCGTAATCCCGAGCCCATCTTCGCCCCGGGCCGATTCCACGCCCAGAAAACCGGGCTGCTCACGGGCCAGCTCCACCATGCGTTCGGCAGCCTCGGCGTAGCCGTGATCACCTTCAGTGCGCCGGGATGTGAAAATCACCGCGTAGTAAGGCGTCGTCGTCATGATTTCTACCTCACACAAGCCTTGATGAAAGCGCGGACCAGCGGCGGCAGAATGCCCTTGAGCGCTGCACGTTCCGGCTGGAACAGCGTGGCGACAAAGAACGGATGCCCGGTGAGCTCAACGGCCCGCAAATCCCCCTGCGAATCATGGCCAACGGCGTGTAGCTGCTGGATCAATAGCTCACGTTCGAACTCAGGATTCACACCGAATCGGCAGTGATATCCCTCGCGTATTTCAGTCGTTTCGTACGCGTTGGCGATCAACGAACCTTCAACCAGATGAATGCTGTCCACCGCTTCCACCAGCGAACAGGTCAGCGGCGTCAGAAGCGCCCGCGCGGCGTCAGGATGCGTCTCGCCGTGTTCGGCATCTTCCCAACCCAACACATCGCGGGCGTACTCCAACACCGCATGTTGAAACCCGCCACAGGTGCCGAGGAACGGTCGCTGCTGCTCCCGGGCAAACCGGATCGCCCGCAACGCCCCGTCCATGTTTCGATAAGGACCTCCGGGCACGCACCAGAAACCATCGAAATCTTGCAGCGGTGTGTTGGTGCGGATCTGGTCGGTGGCCAACCACCGGAATTGCACGTCCAGCTGCAACGCTTCGGCGGCCATGCCAAGGGCAATGGGAATGGCTTGGTGGGCAGTGACTTGAGGGGCGTAGTCACCGATCAGGGCGATGCGGATTGCAGTGGTTTCCATGAGTGCTCTCTCGGCTTGTTGATTCCTGGTACCCACTATAGATTGGCGTTCACGCATTCAATATTGGCGTTATCCCAAGTGATCAATGCAGCGACGCACTATCGACTGGACTATCCCGACCTGGCCCTGATCCTCGCTCTGGTGCGCGGCGGTTCTCTGGCCCGGGCTTCGGGCCTGCTGAAAGTCGACGTTTCAACGGTGTTTCGCGCCGTCCGCCGACTGGAAGCGGCATTGGGTCAGCAACTGTTCGAAAAGAGCCGCGCCGGGTATTTGCCAACCACGCTCGCGCAAACTCTGGCCGAGCAGGCCGAGCGCGCAGAACAAGCGCTGGAGGCGGCGCGAATCGGGGTGGAGCAGGGCGGCGAAGTCATCAGCGGCACGGTGCGGCTGACGTGTACGGACTCGGTCCTGCAAGGCTTGCTGCTACCCGCACTGGCGCAGTTCATGCCCTCATACCCGGCGTTGACTATCGAGTTGAGCACCTCCAACGACTTCGCCAACCTCAGCCGTCGCGATGCCGACATCGCCTTGCGCCTGACGCGCACACCGCCCGAGCACTTGGTCGGACGACGACTGGCGGATATTTCCTACCGGGTCTGCGCCAGTGCGCAGTATCTGAAGTCCGTCGATCCTGAAGACCTGGCTTCGCTGACCTGGATCGCGCCCGACGATTTTCTACCCGACCATCCCACTGTTGCCTGGCGGCGCCAGCATTTGCCGGGTGTCACCCCGAGCTATCGCTGCAACAGCATGCTGTCGGTGACCGAACTGGTGCGGGCCGGGTTGGGCGTTGCGGCATTGCCGGATTTTTTGATCGGCGACACGCTGCAGCCGTTGACCGGCCCATTGCACGGCTACGACACCGCACTCTGGCTGCTGACCCGTCCGGATTGCCGTGCGTTGCGTTCGGTGGTGACACTGTTTGATGAATTGGGGCGGGCACTGCGATTGCCTTGAGCGAGCGCTAAACCGTTGGCGGCACCTTGCGCACGAAGTGCTGATGCATTTCCGACGTCAGGTTTTCGATGCGTTCGGTCAGGGTCTTGGTCATCTCTGTGAGCCGGGTGTTTTGCTCGAGCAATTCCAGCAGTTGCGCGGAGTTGTGCGCGGCCTGGGCCTGACGTTCGCTGTTGGCCACGGCGAGGGCTTCACGGTGCTGTGCATCGGCGTCGGACTGCGCTTTATCACGCGCCGCCTGACGGGTCTGGGCCAGCAGAATCAGTGGGGCGGCGTACGCCGATTGCAGGCTGAAGGCCAGGTTGAGCAAGATGAACGGGTACAGGTCGAAGTGGGCCACGCCGAACAGGTTGAGGCATACCCACAGCACCACGATCAGCGTCTGCGCCCCGAGAAATTTCGGTGTACCGAAGAACCGCGCAAAGGCTTCCGCACGCAGGGCAAACTTGTCGTTGCCGAAGGTTGGCGCCAGGTGGGCGTGAGGGCGGTGAAAGCGTAAATGATCAACGACAGGTTTTGTGTCAGTGGTCGGGGTGGTCATGATGCTCTCCGCCTGGGGCTGGGACTGAGGGTCACTATAGCCCCAGCTTCATTTTCATTCTGAAACACATTGCGCTGTTTGGTTTTGCGCAGCCCCATCAGCAACAACGTGCCGAACATGTCATTTTTCGCAGCTCGTTTCAGACCTGATAGCAGGCCAGGAACATATCCAGCGCTGACTCCACCACGGTGGTCTGCATTTCGGCTGACAGGCCCGGCAGCCCCATGGAAATCTGCGGCCAGAACGCAAAGGATTTGAGCATTCCCTGGATCTGTTGCGCCGCAAACGCGGGGTCGACGGGTTTCAACCGACCATCCGCCTGCGCAGAGCGAATCCAGATAGTCAGGTCTTCTTCGCGCTCACCCATTCTGGCGACCATGTTCTGCGCACGTTCAGGGGAGTGGATGGTGGCGGCGATGGCTACCCGCGCCAGATCGAGAAAATTGTCATCGCCCAGCATCTGCAATTTTTCCTGCAACAGCAGGCTCATCTGGTCGCGCAAAGGCAGGTCAGGGCGGTAGGGCGTTTCCTGTTCTGCGGTCAGCCGCGCCCATAATTGATTGAGGATTTCGGCAAACAACTCCTCCTTGCTTGGGAAGTGGTTGTACACCGTGCGCTTCGACACGCCGGCCGTGGCGGCAATCTTGTCCATGCTGGTGATATCGAAACCATTGGCGCGGAATTCGGCAATCGCCGCCTGAATAATAGCTTCGCGTTTTCGGTCGGTGAGGCGCTGTGGAGCTGTCATAAGTACGCTTCGGCAAGAGACAGAGAAAAATTACACTCGGTAGTTTACTTGTGATCGCCTTTGATGCAACCTTGAAACTACACTGTGCAGTGTAATGTTTTGTTAATCCTGTGCAGCGAAAAATAGAATGTCCGGCTGATGCGTGCGTGCTTTGGCCATTTATCGTCCCACCGTGAAGAACTGCAATCGTGCGGTTTTTCTGGAGTCACTCAGTCATGGCCACTTCAATTTCACCTGCGGACAATTCCGTAACACCTGAAGCTTCCCGTCAGGCGCAAGGGCTTTTCCGAAACCATGCACCCGTGCAACGCGAAGGCGTTCGCAAAATGTTGCGCATCATGTGGAACATGATCTTCCACAAACCGCGCAACACTCGCCCAACGGCTCCGGTGCCGGTACAAGCGCTGACCCAGGCAGCGTTGATGGCGGCACCCAACCACAGCGTTTACCGCCTCGGCCATTCAACGGTTCTGCTGAAACTGCGGGACAAATTCTGGATCACCGACCCGGTCTTCGCCGAGCGCGCCTCACCGGTGCAATGGGCTGGCCCCAAGCGCTTCCATCAACCGCCGATCAGCCTGGAACAATTGCCACCGATTGAAGCGGTGATCCTGTCCCACGATCACTACGACCACCTCGACTATCACGCGGTGCTCAAACTGGCAGACAAGGCCAAGTACTTCCTCACCCCGCTGGGCGTCGGCGACACGCTGATCAAGTGGGGCGTGGAGGCCAGCAAAGTGCGCCAACTCGATTGGTGGCAGGGCACCGAGGTGGACGGCATCCAATTCATCGCCACCCCGTCGCAACACTTTTCCGGCCGCGGACTGTTCGATGGCAACAGCACGCTCTGGGCGTCCTGGGTCATGATCGACGGCGACACGCGCATCTTCTTCAGCGGCGACAGTGGCTACTTCGATGGCTTCAAGCGCATCGGCGAACAATACGGCCCGTTCGACCTGACGCTGATGGAAACCGGTGCCTACAATGTCGAGTGGCCGCACATTCACATGCAGCCGGAAGAAACCCTGCAAGCGCACATTGACCTCAAAGGGCGCTGGTTACTGCCGATTCACAACGGCACATTCGATTTGTCCATGCACGCCTGGTTCGAGCCCTTCGACCGGATCCTGGCGTTAGCCTGGGAGCGCAATGTGTCGATCACCACGCCGCAAATGGGCGAGGCGTTCAACGTGAAGTATCCGCAACGCGGGAGTGCGTGGTGGCTCGGGATGGAAAGTGAACGCGATCAGGTCACAGCGCAGAACGCTTGATCCTCTGCAGTCGGGCCGCTCGCTAATGAGCGGCCGGCTCACTGACACCTCACTCAACCATCGCATAATCCGCCCGCCCGACCGGGTTCGGCGTAGACCCTTTCACATTCATCCCTCGACCCGGCGCAAACCCTGGGAAAAACACCAACCCCTGCGCCTCAAAGCAATACGCCAACGCCAGCCGGGTAACGTCCAGCACATCGCGCCGGGCCTCAAACCGCTCGATGGCCTCTACCGAAACCGCGGATTCCCGAGCCAGCTCATCAACACTCCACCCCAGCATCGCTCGGGCCTGGGCGCAATGGGCCGGGGTGAATTGGAAGAGGGCGATACGTTCCAGGGTGATTTTCATCGCATGAGAGGCCATGGTGTTCTCCGGGCTCGAGAGTGCTGATTCAAAATGTACTGTGTTTTTGTACAGTTGTTTTGCTCCCGGATCAAACTCATTTTTCGATTTTTGCTATTTCGTGGCTTCCATCCAGACGGACGGTGGCTGCCCCAGCACACGACGAAACATGGTCGAGAACGCCGCCGGGCTGTCATAACCGAAATCCACAGCAATGCGCGTTACCGGCGTGCCCGATGCCAGCCGCGACAGGGCTAGCACCACGCAGGCACGCTGCCGCCATTGGCTGAAACTTAGATCGGTCTGTTGTCGAAACAATCGATTGAACGTCCGCAGGCTGATGTGCAATTGATCGGCCCATTGCTGCGGCGATTGGTGAGCATTCGGGTGTTGGAGAAACGCCTGGCACAACCCCAGCAACCGCGCATCGACGGGCAGCGGAATGTGCAACGGCAGGTGAGTGCTGCGCGCCAGTTCGTGCAGCAGCAAGTCGATCAGCGCACCGTCGCGCCCGGCCTCGTCATACGTCAGCTGGATCTCCACCGCCTCCATCAACAGGTGTCGCAACAACGGCGACACGCTGATCACCTGGCAGCGATCGCCCAGATCAACCGCCGCCGGTTCGATATACACACTGCGCGTACTCACCCCGAGCATCAGCACCTCATGCGCCACGCCCGGCGGAATCCACACCGCCCGCTGTGGCGGCACCACCCAATTGCCGTCATGCGTGCTGACCTGCATCACCCCGGTGGCGCCATACAACAACTGCGCCCGCCGGTGTGTATGACGAGGCAACAAATGGCCGTGGGAATAATCCGTCCCGATCGCCACCACCGGGCGCGGCGTGTCATCCAGCAGATCAATCGAAACATTGCGCATCTAGCGATTTCCAGCAGTTGGCGTAAACGCGAACATTATTGGCTGACTTGCTGAGGCAGGCCAAGGCTCATCGCTCTATCGTCGACCGCTCCCCATCAACGGACGACGCGCAATGTTCTATCTCCTGCTGACACTCTTCGGCTGCATGACCGGCATCACGGCAGTGCTGTTCGGCTTCGGCGGCGGCTTCGTCGTTGTGCCATTGCTCTACCGCATACTCACCGCTAGCCACGGCGCCGCCGACCCCGTCGGCCAATCGGCGATGCACATTGCCGTGGCGACTTCGACCTGCGTGATGATCGTCAACGCACTGATCGCCACCGGCAAACATCGGCGCGCCGGGAACTTCATTCGCCATTACCTGTGGCCATTGGGCGGGTTCATTGGTTTGGGCGCGGTGGTTGGCGCGGTCGCCGCGATATGGGTCAGTGGCGAGGTGATTCGTTATGCGTTCATCGCGTACTTGGGCGTGACCATTGTGGATTGCCTGGTTAGACGCGGATTTCTTACACGCACCGACAACGCAATCCCACGGCGATTGGGGAGGGCGGAAGTGTCCGGCGGTGGTGTAGGAATTGGCGCCATCGCGACGTTTCTCGGCGTGGGCGGCAGCGTCATGACCGTGCCGTTGTTGCGACGCTGTGGGTTGAGCATGAGTCAGGCGACATCCATGGCCAATCCGTTGAGCCTGCCGGTCGCGGTGGCCGGGACGGTGACTTACATGGCCATGGCGGGATTCAGCGAGTTTGACCTGGGGTCGTGGTTTATCGGCTACGTGGATCTGCTGGCGTTTGCGGTTTTGACGATGGGATCGTTGCTGGGGATTCGATTGGCCACACCTTGGATCGGGCGGATTCCGGATCGAATACATGCGCGGGTGTATGTGGGTTTGCTGGTGTTGGTGATGATCAGCATGTCTGTGAACTGAGCGCTGTTACTTATCCGCCAACCCCGGCTCTTCCCGAATAATGAAGTGATCCAGGTTCTCAATATCCGCACTGAACACCCCGAACGTCTGCTCGGGGTTTTTCTTGCTCGGCACCTGCTTCAACTCCGGCGTCACGCCATAAAAGAAGCAATACAAATCCTTCCCGCTCTCGATGGCGTGCTTGATCTCTTCCAGAAACGCTTTGCGCTTGCGGTAGTTGTCGATCAGCTTCTTGCTCAAGTAAACATTGACCGAATAAGGCTTATTCTTCGCCTCATCCGCCTGCTTGAACCAGACCTTCTGTTCGAAATCGATGCGAAAGCTCTGGGTGTAATCCTTGATCTCCTTGATCTTGCCCCAGTAAATCAGCCCCTTGTTGTCCTGCAAATACTCGATCTTCTTGAAGAACGACCCGTACGGCGCCGTGTGCTCGCCAATCTTCAGTGGCATGCGCTTGAGCAGTTCCTTGTCCTCGAAGTTCGACACAAAACACTCCACCGGGTGGGCGAAGACACTGGTCTTGTCCGGCGCTGATTCGTGGCTCGAGTGCTCTGCCTGGCTGTCCGCCGGATTTGTTTTCGGGACATCCCGCATAACATCCGCCGCGACATCAGGGGACGACGCCTTACGCACATACTGACGCCGAGTCAGCAACAACTCCGACGGGAAATGCTCCTCGCGACTGTCATCCGTTTCCGCACCGTCTGCGTCCACACCGGACGCCGACGCCTTGAGGCTGACATAAGGACAATCCGCCACATGCTGGGTGCTGGGCGTGTTCTTGAAGTGCGGGGTGCGGATGTAATTCACGTTTTTGGCGTTGAAGGTCGTCAACACATTCGCCGCATCGAACGCCAAACGGCAGGCGTCGTTGGGGCATTGGAAGTGTTCTTTGGCGGAATCGAAGGCCATGGTTTCGTCGAAATTCAAATCGCGCACGTCATAGATCGACAGCTTGTCGTCGAGGCTGAGGCAGTAGGCGAGGTCGAATTTCATGAGTGTTCTAGCTCTTTATGGGATCGTTTTTATAGTCGCTAGGGCCCGTTCTGCACAGCTTTTTCATCAATCCAACCTACTTCGTTGTGCGGCTTTACCACTGATAGCAATGTGGTTACCGTTGTAGGATTAGTTTCCTGCGGCTGTGCGCTGTTTCCTACGTTGGGTTCGATACATTCAACCCTCATCGACTGTGAGGCAAGCCAGCAACGCCCATTTTGCTCACGTAGCAAGGATAGTGACTCGATGACTTCGCCTGCACTCAATCAGATTTTGTTTGGTCCACCGGGAACCGGAAAGACGTACGCCACCATCGAGGCTGCTCTAGAAATACTTGATCCCGAGTTTCTTCAGGCCAACAAAGACGATCGGGGCGCTCTGAAAAAACGCTTTGATGAGCTAGCTGCGGATAGACATATCGAGTTTGTTACGTTTCATCAAAGCTTTAGCTATGAGGACTTTGTCGAGGGTCTTCGTGCGGAAAGCGGAGAGGAGGGACAGTTACGGTATGAGGTTGTCGATGGTGTATTCAAAAATTTGTGTACCACTGCCATTACTAAGGTTACCCACCAAGCCTCTGCGCCGACTGATATAGAGCGACGTCGTGTCTGGAAGATGTCGTTGGGCAACATTCACGGTAACGATGCGTACATTTTTGATGAATGCAAAGAGAATAATTACGCTCTGCTGGGTTACGGCCGGTGCATCGATTTCAGTGGCTGCAAGAGCCGAGAAGATATTGCCCGACGCTTTGCTGACGCAGGTGAGGTTCTACCCGAAAATGCTTATGGGATTACAGCGGTTCACAGTTTTCTACTGAAAATGCAAATTGGTGATTTGCTGGTAGTGACGGAGGGCAACACCAAATTTCGGGCGATTGGTGAAGTGACCGGCGAGTACCATTGCTTAAATCGTGAGGATCAAGGCTTTGAGTACGGACAATGTCGCGCGGTGAAATGGTTGCGAATTTATGAGCCTTCCCTTCCTCATGATCAACTTATAAATGGCAAATTCACCCAGCGAACTCTTTATGAGTTGGGATCTGGATCGTTGGATCGCGGAAAGCTAGCTCAGTTGCTAGGAGCTCCACCACAAGACTCTGCAACGAGCGTGAATCCAGGTGTTCGTTTTACGAAAGGGGAGTCATTTGGTTCCGGATACGTCGTCGCGAGTGCTTCTGAAGAATTGCTCAATTTGGTTAAACCCAACGGAAAAGAACTGCCGATTGGAATGAGCATTCTTAACACACTTGCTGAGTATGTGCGTTCCGATCGACTAACCGTCTCAGACATTCGCAACAAGCTGGTTTTTGACAAAGTCTCAGAAACTAAGCTGGAGCCATTTCTGATCAATGGTTACAACAATATTCTGCCTGTTTTGGTTGAGCGCATTTTGGATAATCCATCCGATCGCGCAAAGCTAAAAGTATCAGCGCAAACTAGAAATGCGCGCGTTCTCATCATCGATGAAATAAATCGCGGCAACATTTCACGAATTTTTGGCGAGCTGATTACGCTCATAGAACCGTCCAAACGTGCCGGAGCTGACGAGGCATTGAAGGTAACGCTGCCGTATTCGAAGGATCATTTCAGCGTTCCGAGTAATGTCTATCTCATTGGCACTATGAACACGGCTGATCGCTCACTGGCTGGTCTAGATATCGCATTGCGTCGTCGTTTCACTTTCCGGGAAATGCCGCCGAAGCCTGAGTTACTGAAAAATATTTTCGTGGGCGAACTCAACGTCGCCCAGCTCCTTACGGTGATGAATCAGCGAATCGAAATGCTGCTAGACCGTGATCATTGTTTGGGGCACGCGTATTTCATGCCCTTAGAGAGTGAACCTACGCTGAAACGGCTGGGAAAAATCTTTCGTGAGCAAGTGCTCCCATTGCTGCAAGAGTACTTTTTCGAAGACTGGCTGCGAATTCAGTGGGTGCTAAACGATCATCGCAAGACTCCTGAAAATTGCTTTATCAAACAGCCACCATTCAATCCGGGATCATTGTTCGGTGATCAAGTGGTGCTCAGTAACCAAAATAACCAATGGCTTATCAACGAAGGCGCCTTCGACCGGATTGAGTCTTTTTACGGCGTCGTTGATCACGAAGCGATCTCGTTGAACCTGCAAGACGCTATCGAAGCGGAGAATGGTGTGACGGCGTGAAACCCGTCATCACGGTTCGAGAGTACGCGAGACTGACGACGGATAAGGTGACTGCGCCTACGTTGGATCTTGCGCAAGTATCAGTGTCTGCCTTTGACTGGCTATGCAAACTCAACGCTTCTTTCAGCAATGCTGGAGCTGCGCTGGTTCAACTAGAGAACCGTCGTTTACTGAAACTCGACAATTATGTCGGTGTACTGGAAACACCCTGCGGCACTCGTCTCGAAATTCTTCCCAAGCATTTTGAGCAAGAGGACTGTATCAAGCAGAGCAGAGCATTGTTGCGACGCATGATCCAAGCATCTCTAAATTTGCCTACCCGAGAAGTCGGCGCCGCGGATCTACAAAACTTCGATGCACCGTTGAGCGAATGGGTCATGGGCCGGTTCTTGCTGGCTCTGGATCATCTGATCAAGCGAGGTCTACGCTTTGACTACCAACGTGTAGAGGAGGAGCAACGTTTCCTGCGTGGTCAATTGGATGTGGTTAAGCAGATGCGCCAACCCCCTGGCCGTCAGCACCATTTTCAGATTCGACACGACATCTATCTGCCCGACCGACCAGAAAATCGTTTGCTCAAATTAGCGTTAGATCACGTCTGCAAAACGACTAATGATGCCGGTAATTGGCGACTGGCTCATGAGCTAAGAAGTGTCTTGTTAGAGGTGCCGACAAGCCGTGACTTGCAACAGGATTTTAAACAATGGAGCAACGAGCGACTGATGGCGCACTACGTTCCGGTAAAACCCTGGTGCGAGCTGATCATCAAGCAACAGATGCCTTTGGCGGTTGCTGGAGATTGGCATGGTATGAGCTTGTTGTTCCCCATGGAGCGGTTGTTTGAGCGCTATGTCGCTGCAAGTCTTGGCAGGGATTTGCAGGACGATGCTCGACTCCAAACTCAATCCGGAAGTGAGTACTTGTGTCAGCACAAAGGCAAAAATTTCTTCCAGTTACGGCCGGACCTGATGGTTCACCATCAACATAAGAGTTGGGTGCTGGACACAAAGTGGAAGAGGTTGAGTTCATCCGCTGAGGATAAGAACTACGGTTTGAAGCAGTCCGACTTTTATCAGCTATTCGCTTATGGCCACAAATGCTTGCCTAGCGAAGGTGAGTTGGTGCTGATTTACCCAAGGCGATCTGCGTTTGATAGCCCGTTGAAGGTATTTGAGTTTGCTCCGAAGCTCCTGCTTTGGGTGCTGCCGTTTGATATGGAGCGTGGCGTATTGCTGGGGGCACCCGAAGGATTCCCACTTAAGTCTCAGCAACTGCAATCGAGTGAACAATCGGCTTGATGCTCAATGCTCCAAGTCAAATGGGTGCAGGGTGCTGCACCCAATGTTTTAGCGGCTTTCTAAAGTTGAAATAGCCGCGAGGCCTTCCTCCACCAAGATGTCGGCTGCTGAGGTAGCAGGATGCTAGGCATGTCCCGCAGCCGAATCCAGGGTTCATTCTGCCAGTGCAGCAAACTCAGTTGCATTTGTGGCCAATCCAGAACGCTCAAGGTCGGACGCTCCACTGCCCGAACTGTTCTGGCATCACGTAGTGCTGGCACAACCTGATGCGTGAGCCATTCGCGAAGTGAGCGATACTCCGGGCAATAGTGATAAACCAACAGTGCATACACCCCTGACTCGCTGAGCATCAGTCGTTCCTCTAATGCTCCGTGGGCATGTACGAGTAACATCCGTCGCTGATCCGCATCGAGTTTCCGAGACATGCGTTCATCCAAATACTTGCCCATCAATCGCCCTATATCTCGTGCGTAAAACCAGACTTGGTTTTCGAACAGTAGGGCGTGGAGATGAATGTCGTGGCGGGTGAATAGCGTGGAGGCGAGAGGCTCCCGCTCATAGTTCATGGGGGTGGGAAAAACTCTGGAGATGCATTGAGTAGACATAATCCGTGACCTCTACGTTTAAGGGGTAGGCTAGGCCCAACGTAGAGTGGATTTAAGAAATCCCAACGAACAAAGCCATCACATTCGAGCAACAAATCACCCAAAGGTGGATTGTGCGTCTGTGTGATTGGCCTGGCTTCTACGTTGGGCGTTTCTTAGGCACCTGCAATGGAGCTTAGAGATGCTTTGAGCAGGCATCAATACGGATACGGCTGTAAGTGCTGTAAGAGATTTATCGTTGTCGCGTAGGGATGGAAAAGGACTACCCATCGCCCATAAAAAAACCCCGATCAGATCGGGGCTTTTGCTTTTCAGATTTGTCGATTCAGACTGCAATCATCAAATCGCGGCGAGCAGGGAAATCAATCCCAGCTAAGCGCCCCACCAGTCTGATACTCAATAACTCTCGTCTCAAAGAAGTTCTTCTCTTTCTTCAAGTCCATAATCTCGCTCATCCAAGGGAACGGGTTAGTCGTCCCTGGATACTCTTCCTTCAAACCAATCTGGCTCAAACGACGGTTAGCAATAAACTTCAGGTAATCCTCCATCATCGCCGCATTCATGCCCAACACGCCACGAGGCATGGTATCCCGAGCGTATTCGATCTCCAGCTGAGTCCCCTGCAGAATCATCTGCGAAGCCTCTTCCTTCATCTCGGCATCCCACAAGTGCGGGTTTTCGATTTTGATCTGGTTGATCACGTCGATGCCGAAGTTCAGGTGCATGGATTCGTCGCGCAGGATGTACTGGAACTGCTCGGCGACGCCGGTCATTTTGTTGCGGCGGCCCATGGAGAGGATCTGGGTGAAGCCGCAGTAGAAGAAGATGCCTTCCAGAACGCAGTAGTAGGCGATCAGGTTGCGCAGCAGCTCTTTGTCGGTTTCGACGGTGCCGGTTTCGAACTTCGGATCGGAGATCGAGCGGGTGTATTTGAGGCCCCAGGTGGCTTTTTTCGCGACCGATGGGATCTCGTGGTACATGTTGAAGATCTCGCCTTCATCCATGGCCAACGATTCGATGCAGTACTGGTAGGCGTGGGTGTGGATCGCCTCTTCGAACGCCTGGCGCAGGATGTACTGGCGGCATTCCGGGTTGGTGATCAGGCGGTACACGGCCAGGACCAGGTTGTTGGCAACCAGGGAGTCGGCGGTGGAGAAGAAGCCGAGGTTGCGCATGACGATGCGGCGCTCGTCGTCGGTCAGGCCTTCCGGGTCTTTCCAGAGGGCGATGTCGGCGGTCATGTTGACTTCTTGCGGCATCCAGTGGTTTGCGCAACCGTCCAGGTACTTCTGCCAGGCCCAGTCGTACTTGAATGGCACGAGTTGGTTGAGGTCGGCGCGGCAGTTGATCATGCGCTTTTCGTCGACAGCGACGCGGGCGGAGGCGCCTTCGAGTTCGGCGAGGCCTTCGGCGACGTCGAGGGTGTCCAGGGCAGCTTTGGCACGGGCGATTGCGGCAGAGTCGTTCGCGGTAACGGCGCGAGCTTCTTGAGCGGCGACACCACCAGCGGTGTCGAGTCGGTCCATGTTGGCTTCGGTCGCGTGGCCGGCGTTAGCGCCTTTTACCACGGTTTCGCCGCTGTCTTCTTTGTCGAATTCGTCCCAGCTCAGCATGACGTGTCGTCTCCTGCGTGAGGGCCAGATGCCCGTGTGAAAACTGATAGGTTGGTTTTTCACACGGCCGTACTGGCCGCGTTGGATAGCGTTTTTTGCAGCGGTACACGCAGGCAAATAAACATAATTTTGTACGGGGTTCCGAGAGCCGCTGATGGCGCTGCAGTCGTTGGCGACGTCGCTTTGGGCTTCGGACTGGCTTTCATCCCTGTAAGGGAATATTACAGGCCCGTTTAAGGCGGCATTATAGGGAAATTTTTGCGGCCGTGGTGGGGCGAATCCGCGCATGGAGCGGTCGAGAAGGAGGGTTTTTCGGTCGGAGCGAGGGTTTATAGGGCTTTGGCTGGAGATCGCGGGTGCAGATTTTTTTTCATAAATTTTGATGAATTGATTTCTTGTTCAAAAAACAGCCAGAAAATCAGGTTTTTCACTACATGTTGTGTTTTGAGCCGGTTTCCGGTGGCTCCAGACACAACTATGCCCGACCGAAGTCGGGCTGTAAGTCACGCTCGATGATCAGCTCAGGCGAGCGGCACCGACGTGGTCTGCGCCATCAGCAGCAACCTTGGCAGCACCAGTGTGATCGAAGCCATCGGCGGCGAGTTTGGCAGCGCCAGTGTGATCAAAGCCGTCCGAAGCAAGTTTGCCGGCGCCAATGTGGTCTGCGCCATCAGCGGCGAAGGAGGCCGAGCCGGTGTGATCGTAACCATCAGCAGCGACAGCCGCTTCAGTGGTGTAAGAAGCCGAGCCGGTGCGGTCGTAGCCGTCGGCGGCAAAAGTGTTGGCGGCCAGGACGGACAGGGTCAGGGCGAAGATCAATTTGGTTTTCATGGTGGTGGCTCCAGGTTTGTGGACGTTTTGTGCCTTGGGTGTGGAATTCATACTACGCCAGCTATTTCGATTAAAAAGTGCAAATAAACGCTTAAAACAATCGAACAAATCGATATTAAAGGTTCGGCGCTGCATTGGCCTGGAAGGGCGGGCGAATGGGTCGAACCTTGGGGGGAAGTGAGAGCCGGGAATTAGCCGTTAGAGCAGCCGTTGCCCATGATGCTGTAGCGCAAAATATGGCGTTGGCCCTTGGAATCGTCGTATTCCATTTTCATCGGGACAACTTCACACACGTTTGGTACTTCGCTCATGGAGACAACTTTGGCGATGTCCAGGTGGGTGGAGTAAGTGTATTCCTCAACTACCGGTTGTTGCTGTGCGGCATCAGTCGGGGCCTCGTCTGCCATGGCGGTTGCGCACAGGCTGCTGAGGACCAGAACTAATAAAGCTTTCATTTCGGATTTACCTTTTAGAGGTCGAATGGGGTCACGCAACCTTTGTGGGGTTGCGTGTGGAGCTTGGTYACCGGAGTGCTTGATTAACGGCCTTCGTGGGGGCTGCAACGTGGTTAATCAGATTGCCTTGTTGGCGTGGCAGATTTTAGGCGTGGGGGTTTCAATCATATAGCCGTGGTTTTGATAAACACTTTTGACAGATTTCGTAACAATCCACGTAAACAGCCCCGTCTATCCAGGACAACGCACGACGTGTAGCAGCTGGCGAAGCCTGCGTCCGGCTGCGCAGCAGTCGTATATCCGGCTAAACGCGGTCTGCCTGATAC
>NZ_JBFUBK010000109.1:0-31719 GCF_056405815.1 Pseudomonas sp. P1_F1_2
GTGTAGCCGAGCTGACGCTCTAGACGGCTTAAGGAGACGCTCACGGTTTACCCACGCTGAGTTCGTGGTTGGATTCCACCGCCATCGCCGAGAGTCGACGCAGGCCTGGGACAATTAACGCTGTGTTCAAAAATAACGTCCTGAATATCATTGGCTTCATGCTTCCGGCCCCGAAATCTATCGGTTCCAAAAATGCATTCGGCGCTGTGTTCAACAGCGCCGTGTGTGATTACTTGATCAGGCCAACCCGCGAAAAATTCGGCAGGTGACTGAGTTTAGGTTCCGGCCAACTCATCCAGACTGCGAAGGCCTTGCCGACGATATTCTTGTCGGGAACCATGCCCAGCAGATCCTTGGGAATAGTTGGATCATCCCAATAGCGACTGTCATTGGAGTTGTCGCGGTTGTCACCCATCATGAAGTAGTGCCCGGCAGGCACGGTCCACGAATGGTCCGGTGTTGCGCGATAGCGGCTCATTTCCTTGCGGATCAGGTGCTCGGCAACGCCGAGTTTTTCCTTATAGAGCTCAGCGCTACCCAGCGTTCCCGGCTCGGAGCCGACCATTTGTTCGGCAATCGATTCGCCGTTGACGAACAGACGCTTGTCAGCAGTGTAGCGAATCTTGTCACCCGGCAGGCCCACTACACGCTTGATGTAGTTGACGTTCGGATCGCTCGGGTAACGGAACACCATCACATCGCCGCGCTGTGGATCACCGACTTCGATGACTTTCTTGTCGATCACCGGCAGGCGGATCCCGTAAGAAAACTTGTTCACCAGAATGAAGTCGCCAACGTCCAGGGTCGGTTTCATCGAGCCGGAAGGAATCTGGAACGGCTCCACCAGAAACGAACGCAGGACCAGCACGATGAACAACACCGGGAAGAACGACTTGCCGTATTCGACCAGCATCGGCTCTTTGTTCAGTTTCTCGACCACCTGCACATCAGGCTGGCTGACGCTACCCTGATAGGAGGCAATGGCGGCACGCCGACGCGGGGCCAGCAAAACCATATCGAGCAACGCCAACAAGCCGCAGACGAACACGGCGATGACCAGCAACAGCGGGAAATTTAGTGACATAGGACCTAACTATCCAACCTGAGCACTGCAAGGAAGGCTTCTTGTGGAATTTCCACGTTGCCGACTTGCTTCATGCGTTTTTTACCGGCCTTTTGCTTTTCCAGCAGCTTTTTCTTACGGCTGACGTCACCACCGTAGCATTTGGCCAATACGTTCTTTCTCAGCGCCTTGACGGTTGTCCGCGCCACAATCTGCCCGCCAATGGCGGCCTGGATTGCCACGTCGAACATCTGCCGAGGAATCAGTTCCTTCATCTTCTCGGTCAACTGGCGACCTTTGTAGTGCGAGTTGTCACGGTGCACGATCAGCGCCAGGGCGTCGACCTTGTCACCGTTGATCAGCACATCCAGTTTCACCAGGCTGGCCGATTGATAACGATCGAAATGGTAGTCCAGCGAAGCATAGCCGCGACTGGTGGACTTCAGACGGTCGAAGAAGTCCAGCACCACTTCGTTCATCGGCAGGTCGTAGGTCACTTGTACCTGGGAGCCGAGGAACAGCATGTCGACCTGTACGCCGCGTTTCTCGATGCACAGGGTAATGACGTTGCCCAGGTGCTCTTGCGGCACAAGAATATTGGCCCGCACGATCGGTTCGCGCATGTCTTCAATCGAGGACAGGTCCGGGAGTTTCGACGGGTTATCGACGTAGATCGTCTCGCCGGTCTTGAGCAGCAGCTCGAAGATTACCGTCGGCGCCGTGGTGATCAGGTCCAGGTTGTACTCGCGCTCCAGGCGCTCCTGGATGATTTCCATGTGCAGCATGCCGAGGAACCCGCAACGGAAACCGAAGCCCAGGGCATCAGAACTTTCCGGGGTGTACTGCAGCGATGAGTCGTTGAGCGTGAGCTTTTGCAGGGCTTCACGGAAATCTTCGAAGTCGTCGGAGCTGACCGGGAACAGACCGGCGTAAACCTGCGGCTGGATACGTTTGAAGCCTGGCAGTACATCAACGTCCGGCGTCGAGCTCAAGGTCAGGGTGTCGCCCACTGGCGCGCCGTGAATGTCCTTGATGCTGGCGATGATGAAGCCCACTTCACCGGCCTTCAGGTCAACGGTAGGGGTGTGTTTCGGGTTGAATACACCGACGCTGTCCACCAGGTGGATCTTGCCGGTGGATTTGACCAGGATCTTGTCGCCCTTCTTCACACGCCCGTGGCGCACGCGTACCAGGGAAACAACGCCCAGGTAGTTGTCGAACCAGGAATCGATGATCAACGCTTGCAGCGGATCTTCGTAGTTGCCAGTCGGTGCAGGAATGGTGGCGACCAGACGCTCGAGCACTTCGTCGACGCCCAGACCGGTCTTGGCCGAGCACTCGACCGCATCGGTAGCGTCGATGCCAATGATTTTTTCGATTTCTTCTTTCACGCGATCCGGATCGGCCTGCGGCAGGTCGATCTTGTTCAGGACTGGCATGACTTCCAGGCCCTGCTCGATCGCCGTGTAGCAGTTGGCAACCGACTGCGCTTCAACGCCCTGACCGGCATCGACCACCAGCAATGCACCTTCACAGGCCGCCAGCGACCGGCTGACTTCGTAGGTGAAGTCAACGTGGCCGGGGGTGTCAATGAAGTTCAGCTGATACTTGATGCCATCGCGTGCGGTGTAATAAAGGGTGACGCTATGGGCCTTGATGGTGATCCCGCGTTCACGTTCCAGGTCCATGGAGTCCAGCACCTGGGCCTCCATTTCGCGCTCGGCAAGGCCACCGCACATTTGAATGAAGCGGTCGGCCAGCGTCGACTTGCCATGGTCAATGTGGGCGATGATGGAGAAATTGCGGATATGACTCAAATCACTCACGGATCAACACTCAAAAAGGCTGCAGGCATAGCCCGCCGAAAAATAGCCGGGAATTGTACCTGATCCGCGGTGCAAGCGTCACGTTCACAGGTCAGACGGCGGGTACAAAAACGCCCCGGTCTTGCGACAGGGGCGTTTCTTCATGGCAGGCGACGACAGGAGAAGCCCGTAATCAACCGGCTCGGCGCAACAGCCAGACACCGGCCAGGGCACAGACGCCGGCCGGGATCAGCACCGCAAACAGCGGCGAGAAACCGAACACCAGGCTCGAAGGCCCCAGCAAATCCTGGACGATACGGAAGGTGAACCCCACCAGTACGCCGGTGAATACTCGCTGACCGAGGGTCACCGAGCGCAAAGGACCGAAGATGAATGAGATCGCCATCAGGACGAGCGCGGCGGTGACCAACGGCTGCAATACCTTGACCCAAAACGCCAGCCAGTAACGGCCGTTGCTCAAGCCCTGGTCTGCCAGGTAGTGGATGTAACCCCACAGGCCGGAGATCGACAGCGACTCTGGTGCCATGACCACGGTATCCAACAACTGCGGGCTCAGGGCGATTTCCCAGCGCTCGACCGGCGTCGTCACCACTTCGGTGCTCTTTTCATGGAACACCGTGGTCGTGATGTCGGATAGCTGCCAGTGATCCTTGTCGAACTCGGCACGCTTGGCGAAGCTGGATGACAGCATGCGCCGCTCGTTATCAAAGCGATACCGCGTCACGCCATACAGCAGGCCGTTGGGCTGCACGGAGTTGACGTGAATGAACTCCTCACCCTGGCGATGCCACAAGCCGTGCTTGGCGCTTTGCGCATCGCCGCTGCCTTGAGCCAGCGAGCGATTGGCCTGAGCCGTCACTTCGGTGGCCGGCGCGACGTATTCGCCGATCAGTACACCTACTGCCATCAGGATCAGCATCGGCCTCATGACCGCCCAGACGATACGGCCGATCGATACGCCTGCGGCGCGCATGATGGTCAGTTCACTGTTGCTGGCCAGGCTGCCCAGACCAATCAGACATCCGATCAGCGCGGCCATTGGCAACATGTCGTAAAGACGGCGCGGCGCCGTTAGAAAGACGTAGCTGGCCGCATCAAGCAAGGTGTAGGTATCGCTGATTTCCCCCATCTCATCGATGAAGGCGAAGAGCGTCGCCAGGCCAAGAATGATCCCAAGCACGGCCAGAATGGCCACAAACACGCTGCTACCGATGTAGCGATCGAGCTTAACCACGAGCCACCTCCAACGCGCTGCGGCGACTCGCCATTTTCAAGCGCAACGGCTCCCAGTACAGCAATCCGAGACCAATGATCAGGAACAACCCGTGAACCCACCACAACCCCAGGGCTGGCGGAATCTTGCCCTTATCAAGAGCACCGCGAGCGGCAATCAGGATGGTCAGGTAAGCCATATAAAGAAGAATCGCCGGCAGCAACTTGAGGAAGCGACCCTGGCGCGGATTGACTCGCGCCAACGGCACCGCCATCAGGGTCACGATGAAAACCAGCAACGGCAGGGACAGCCGCCATTGCAGTTCAGCGCGCAAGCGAGTGTCGTCGCTGCCGATCAATGAACGGGTAGACATTGCATCACGGTCGGTCACTTCGTCGCTGACGTCCGGTTTTGGCAGCAACACGCCGTACTCGTCGTATTTGATCGCACGATAGTCGGCCTGCCCCGGATTACCGTCGTAGCGATAACCGTTGTCGAGAATCAGGTAGCGGTTGCCGTCCGGGCGGATTTCCTGACGGCCCCTTTCGGCCACCAGCACGGAAATCCCGCGATCCTTCTGGTCAGAGCTGGTGTTTTTTTGCGAAATAAACACGCCGCCCAGTTTGACGCGGTCATCCGTCAGCGTTTCGGTGTAGGTCACGCGGGTTCCGTCACGCAGGGCCTGGAAGCGACCCGGCTCGAGGGTGTCGAACTCGGTCAGGGCGTCCTGCTTGTTCAGCAACAACTGGAACTGATTGGCACCTTGTGGCGCCAGGCCCAGGCTCAACCACGCCACCACCAGCGCAACCAGCGTGGCCGGAAACAGCGTCATGGCGAGCAGACGCTGCTGACTCATACCGGTTGCCGACAACACCGTCATTTCGCTTTCAAGGTACAGGCGACCGTACGACAGCAGGATCCCGAGAAACAGGCCCAGAGGCAGGATCAACTGCAGGAAGCCTGGCAGACGGAACCCCATGATCAGGAACAGGGAGCCGGGATCCAGCAGGCCAGCGGCCGCCTGGGCAAGGTATTTGATAAAGCGACCGCTCATGATGATGACCAGCAGCACGGCGCTGACGGCGCTCAAGGTCAACAGGACTTCGCGGGATAGATAACGGAAGACAATCAAACCAGACACTCCAGGGTTGTCAGGCTAAGGCGGCCAAACAAGCAAACGTATCAGGCGCCCCACAGGACAGGGCCGCCGAAAAAGATGGCGCATTATCCTGTGATTGAGTGCGCCTGTCACTGCGCATGCTCAAGCTGGCGGTCAATGCGTTGAAGATCGTACAACCGAGGGTTGTCAGGCGCAGGGAGCGAGGTTCAAACTGCGGCCTTTGTCGCAGGCCGTGACCTGCGTCTTCCATCTATATAAGCAAGCGTCTGTGCGTCGCCGTTTTGCCCACGCACGTTGACCATTATTCAGGGACCCGGACATGGAACTGGTTGTAAAAAGCGTTAGCCCAGAAACGTTGAAGACCGCCACGCTGGTTGTCGCCGTCGGCGAAGGCCGCAAACTCGGTGCCGTGGCCAAACAACTGGACGAATTGAGCGGTGGTGCGATCAGCGCAGTGCTCAAGCGTGGCGACCTCGCCGGCAAAGTCGGCCAGAGCCTGTTGCTGCACAGCCTGCCGAACCTGAAGGCCGAGCGCGTTCTGTTGGTAGGCGTGGGCAAGGACGAAGAACTGGGCGACCGCCCGTTCCGCAAAATCATTGCCGGCGTACTCAACACCCTCAAAGGCCTGGGCGGCAACGATGCGGTACTGGCCCTGGATGAAGTCGTGGTCAAAGGCCGCGACAGCTACGGCAAGACCCGCTTGCTGGCGGAAACCCTGGTGGACGGCGAATACAGCTTCGACCAGTTCAAGAGCCAGAAAGCCGAACCCCGCGCCCTGAAGAAAGTCACCTTGCTGACCATCAAGGCTGCACAGGCTGAAGTCGAGCGCGCCGTGGCCCACGCCACTGCCATCGCCAACGGCATGGCCTTCACCCGTAACCTGGGCAACCTGCCGCCAAACATCTGCCACCCGACGTTCCTCGGCGAACAGGCCAAGAACCTCGGTAAAGAMTTCAAGACCCTGAAAGTCGAAGTCCTTGATGAAAAGAAGATCAAGGAACTGGGCATGGGTTCGTTCTACGCCGTCGGCCAGGGCAGCGCCCAGCCACCGCGCCTGATCGTCATGCAATACAACGGCGGCAAGAAATCCGAGAAGCCATACGCGCTGGTCGGCAAAGGCATCACCTTTGACACGGGCGGCATCAGCCTCAAGCCTGGCTTGGGCATGGATGAAATGAAGTACGACATGGGCGGCGCCGCCAGCGTATTCGGTACCCTGCGCGCCGTGCTTGAGCTGAAACTGCCGATCAACCTGGTGTGCATTCTGGCCTGCGCCGAGAACATGCCGAGCGGCAACGCTTCGCGCCCGGGCGACATCGTCACCACCATGAGCGGCCAAACCGTGGAAATCCTCAACACCGACGCCGAAGGCCGTCTGGTGCTGTGCGACGCGCTGACCTACTCCGAGCGTTTCAAGCCACAAGCGGTGATCGATATCGCCACCCTGACCGGCGCTTGCGTCGTTGCACTGGGCGCCCACACCTCGGGCCTGCTGGGCAACAACGACGAATTGATCGGCCAATTGCTCAGCGCCGGCAAGACTGCCGACGACCGCGCCTGGCAACTGCCGCTGTTCGATGAATACCAGGAGCAACTGGACAGCCCGTTCGCCGACATCGCCAACATTGGCGGCCCGAAAGCCGGCACCATCACTGCTGCCTGCTTCCTGTCGCGCTTCACCAAGAACCTGAACTGGGCACACCTGGATATCGCCGGCACCGCATGGACCAGCGGCGGCAAGGACAAGGGCGCCACTGGCCGTCCGGTTCCATTGCTGACCCAATACCTGCTGGACCGCGCCAAAGCCTGAAACCGATGACCCTGAACGGCGTCACTTTAGGGTGACGCCGGTCAAGGCTCAGGAACCGCAATGACCAAAGTCGACTTCTATATCCTGCCCAGCGCCGACCCTTCGGCTCGGCTGGATTTCGCCTGCAAGCTCACCGAAAAAGCCTGGCGCATGGGCCACCGCATTTACTTGCACTGCAGCGATGCCGCCCAGCGCGAGGAGCTCGATGCACGTTTGTGGGCGTTCAAGGGCGAAAGCTTCGTGCCTCATGGTCCTGCCGAAAGCGAACCGCAGAGCTTGATTGTGCTGGGGCTTGGTGATGACTGCGGTCAGCACCAGGATCTACTGGTCAATCTCGACCTGAAAGTGCCGGCATTCGCCAACAAATTCGCCCGCGTGGCGGAAGTGGTGGTGGAAGAGCCGATGATTCGTGCGGCTGCGCGGGAGAGTTTCCGTTTCTACCGCGAACAGGGCTATCCTCTGCAAGACCACCGTTTACAGCGACTCTGAGCATTCCGATGGACACTCCGAAACCGCAACAACAGTCCGCGCACCTGCTGGACGACCTCGAGTCGATCCGCCAACTGCTCGGCGATGACAACCTGCAACCACCGCTGCTGACCGACACGGTCGTTGACGGTGACCAGGAGCAGATTCCCATGTTGTTCGAATCTGTCGACAACGCGCCACAGCCCGTCGAACCCCCTTCACCGCCAGCCGCAGCCGCGCAACCATCACCGCCCCCGAGTAAAGGTCCCGACGCCCTGCTGCATCTGGACAGCGAATTGCGCGCTGCCGCGCTGTTGATCATGCAGGACGTGATCGACGACTTCGCCCCGCACATCGAAACCGAAATCAAACGCCGGCTGGATGCGCGGATGGAACGGTTGCTGAGCCAGTACGAATAACTCCCACAGTAGATCAGCGCTGTATTTGATACAGCGCCCTGTCCGCACCTGCTCGCCCTCTGCCCCTTGCCCCGCTATACTTGCCGGCTTTTCCTGAATAAATGCCAATAGGGTCCCGCCGCGCATGGATAAGACCTACCAGCCGCACGCCATTGAAGCTTCCTGGTACAACACCTGGGAGTCAGAGAATTACTTCGCCCCGCAAGGCGCGGGCGAGTCCTACACCATCATGATCCCGCCGCCGAACGTCACCGGCAGCCTGCACATGGGTCACGGCTTCAACAACGCGATCATGGACGCCCTGATCCGTTTCCGCCGCATGCAGGGTCGCAACACCCTGTGGCAGCCGGGCACCGACCACGCCGGTATCGCCACCCAAATGCTGGTGGAACGCCAACTCGAAGCTCAAGGCCAGAATCGTCACGATCTGGGCCGCGAGAAGTTCCTCGAGAAAGTCTGGGAGTGGAAAGATCAGTCCGGCGGCAACATCAGCCGTCAGATCCGCCGCCTCGGCTCGTCCGTGGATTGGAGCCGTGAGCGCTTCACCATGGACGATGGCCTCTCGGAAGCCGTAAAAGAAGCCTTCGTACGCCTGCACGAAGACGGTTTGATCTACCGCGGCAAGCGTCTGGTCAACTGGGACACCAAGCTGCACACCGCGATTTCCGACCTTGAAGTGGAAAACCACGACGAGAAAGGTTTCCTGTGGAACCTCAAATACCCGCTGGCCGACGGCGTAAAAACCGCGGAAGGCAATGACTATCTGATCGTCGCGACCACTCGCCCGGAAACCATGCTCGGCGACGCCGCCGTGGCCGTTAACCCGAACGACGAACGCTACAAAGCCCTGATCGGCAAATTTGTCGAGCTGCCTCTGGTTGGCCGCCGCATTCCGATCATCGCCGACGATTACTGCGACCCTGAATTCGGCACCGGTTGCGTGAAAATCACCCCGGCCCACGATTTCAACGACTACGAAGTCGGCAAACGCCACAACCTGCCGCTGCTGAACATCTTCGACAAGAACGCGGCCGTACTGCCGGCCTGCCAGGTGTTCAACCTCGACGGCACGCTGAACGACAGCATCGACGGCAAGATCCCGGCCGAATACGTCGGCCTCGACCGTTTCGAAGCGCGCAAGCAAATCGTTGCTGCATTCGACGCTGCAGGCCTGCTGGTCAGCGTCAACGATCACGCCCTGAAAGTGCCGAAAGGCGACCGTTCCGGCACCATCATCGAGCCGTGGCTGACCGACCAGTGGTACGTGTCGACCAAGCCATTGGCCGAGCCGGCCATCGCCGCCGTTGAAGACGGCCGCATCGCCTTCGTGCCAAAACAGTACGAGAACATGTACTTCTCGTGGATGCGTGACATCCAGGATTGGTGCATCAGCCGTCAGCTGTGGTGGGGCCACCGGATTCCGGCCTGGTACGACGAGTCGGGCAAAGTCTACGTCGGTCGCGACGAAGCCGAAGTTCGCGCCAAGAACAACCTCGGTCCGGACGTTGTACTGCAACAGGACAACGACGTTCTCGACACCTGGTTCAGCTCGGGGTTGTGGACCTTCTCCACACTCGGCTGGCCTGAGCAGACCGAATTCCTGAAGAAATTCCACTCCACCGACGTGCTGGTGACGGGCTTCGACATCATTTTCTTCTGGGTTGCCCGGATGATCATGCTCACCATGCACCTGGTGAAAAACGAAGACGGCACACCACAGGTTCCGTTCAAGACCGTTTATGTTCACGGTCTGGTGCGAGATGGCCAAGGCCAGAAGATGTCCAAATCCAAGGGCAACGTCCTGGACCCGTTGGACATCATCGACGGTATCGAACTGGAAGAGCTGGTGCAGAAACGCACCTCCGGCATGATGCAGCCGAAACTTGCGAAGAAGATCGAGAAGCAGACCCGCGAGGAGTTCGCCGACGGCATCGCCAGCTATGGCACCGACGCCCTGCGTTTCACCTTCTGCTCGCTGGCGTCCACCGGTCGTGACATCAAGTTCGATATGGGCCGCGTTGAAGGCTATCGCAACTTCTGCAACAAGATCTGGAACGCCGCGCGCTATGTTCTGGACAAGGGCGAAGACTGCGGCCAGAACGGTGAAGCCTTTGAGCTGTCCCTGGCGGATCGCTGGATCATTTCGCAGTTGCAACGCACCGAAGCCGAAGTGACCCGTCAACTCGACCAGTTCCGCTTCGACCTGGCGGCACAAGCCTTGTACGAGTTCATCTGGAACCAGTATTGCGACTGGTACCTGGAACTGTCCAAGCCTGTGTTGTGGGACGAGAACGCACCGGTCGAACGCCAGCGTGGCACCCGTCGCACCCTGGTTCGCGTACTGGAAGTTGCGTTGCGCCTGGCGCACCCGTTCATGCCATTCATCACCGAAGAAATCTGGCAGCGCCTGGCGCCGCTGGCCGGTATCGAAGGCAAGACGATCATGCTGCAACCTTGGCCAGTGGCTAACGAAGCGCGCATTGATCAGGCCGCCGAAGATGACATCGAATGGCTCAAGGGCTTGATGCTCGGCACACGCAACATCCGTGGCGAAATGAACATTGGTCCAGGCAAGCCGCTGCCATTGTTCCTGAAGAATGTCAGCACCGAAGACCAGCGTCGCCTCACCGAGAACGATGCCCTGCTGAAGAAACTGGCGCGTCTCGAATCGATCACTGTTCTGGCTGCCGGCGAAGAAGCACCGCTGTCTGCCACGGCACTGGTTGGCGAGATGGAAGTGCTGGTACCAATGGCTGGCCTCATCGACAAAGGTGCGGAACTGGCGCGTCTGGACAAGGAAATCCAGCGTTTGCAAGGTGAAGTGCAACGCGTCGGCGGCAAGCTGTCCAACGCTGGCTTCGTCGACAAGGCCCCGGCCGAAGTGATCGACAAGGAGCGCGCCAAACTGGCTGAAGCCGAACAGGCTTTGAGCAAGTTGGCCGAGCAGCATGCGCGGATTGCCAGTCTGTAACGGCAAATCGCAATGAAAAAGGGAGGCCCGCAACGGCCTCCCTTTTTTGTGCCTGTCACTTTATAACTAACAACGACTATTCCTGTAGGAGCCGAGCTTGCTCGCGATGGCGGCTGAACATTCGACATAGATGCAGCCTGACCGGATATTGCGTTCCCAAGAGCTGGATGTGGGACAATACCCGCCACTTTTAGCCATACCCGAATCGACCTCGCCCATGAACGCCCCCCGCACACCTAGACCTGCGCGTAAAAAGCCTGACACCGCGACCCCGGCCAAAGCCGTGGAACCGCGCGAAAAAGCCAGCCTTCACCCGCGCAACCGCCATCAGGGTCGTTACGACTTCCCGGCGCTGATCAAAACCACGCCGGAACTGGCGAAGTACGTGATCATCAACCCGTACGGCAAAGAAAGCATTGACTTCGCCAGCCCCGATGCGGTGCGTGTGTTCAACCGGGCGTTGCTCAAGTCGTTCTATGGCATCGCGCATTGGGACATCCCGGCTGATTACCTGTGCCCACCGGTTCCGGGTCGTGCCGACTACGTGCACTTCCTCGCCGACCTGTTGGCCAGCGTCAATGACGGTGAAATCCCTCGCGGCGCGCCAGTCAAAGTGCTCGATATCGGCATGGGCGCCAACTGCGTTTATCCGTTGATCGGCTACAGCGACTACCGCTGGCACTTCCTCGGCTCGGAAATCGATCCGACGGCCGTGGCCGCTGCCAAAGCCATCGTGCAGTCCAACGGGCTGAACAAAGCCATCCAGCTGCGCCAGCAAACCAACCCCAAGCACATTCTGCTGGGCCTGCTGGAGCCGGGCGAACGTTTTGACCTGACCATGTGCAACCCGCCGTTCCACGCCTCGATGGACGAAGCGACCAAGGGCAGCGAGCGTAAGTGGCGCGCCTTGGGCCGTGCCGACCCGAAACGTAAATTGCCGGTGCTGAACTTCGGCGGACAATCGGCTGAGCTGTGGTGCGAAGGTGGCGAGGCGCGGTTTGTCACGCAATTGATCGCCGAGAGCGCCCATTTCCAACACAAAGTGCTGTGGTTCAGCACCCTGGTGTCGAAGGCTTCAAATCTGCCAGCGATCCAGACCGCCTTGAAAAAGGCCGGCGTCCTGGAAAGCCAGGTGGTGGAAATGTCCCAAGGACAAAAGCAAAGCCGCTTCGTTGCCTGGACCTTCCAGACAAAATCCGAACAGCAAGTGTGGCGTGAACGCTGGGCTCGTAAAAGCTGATTAGCGACTGCAACAGCGGCTGACCGCCGGTCAGTCGCTGAATCGCAGACACAAAAAAACCGTGCCCGGATTGCTCCGGAGCACGGTTTTTTTTAACAAGTCTTACTTGTTAACAGCGTCGGTCAGGCCTTTGGCCACAACCAGCTTGATAACTTTCTTGGCAGCGATTTCGATGGCAGCGCCAGTCGAAGGGTTACGGCCAGTACGGGCAGGACGCTCAGTCACTTTCAGTTTGCCGATACCTGGCAGAGTGATTTCGCCGCCGTTTTCCAGCTGATCAGCAACGATTTGGCCCAGTTGGTCCAGAGCGTTACGCGCGGTGGTTTTTGGCGCGTCGATGGCTTCAGCGATGTCGGCGATCAGTTGGTCTTTAGTAAGAGCCATGTAGTGTTCCTTCCCTATCAAATTCATATGGATTGCAGAGTGCAGTGTCAGCCATCGAGCCCGATCTTCTGGATCTGGCACCCTCGGCCAATAACCACTGGATCGGGGTTATAGATACCGAAATCAGGGTTTGGTTCGACCTGACAAATGCTGAATGCACGCTTAACGCAGTGACTTCGCGTAAGACGGGGCAAAACTAGCACAGAGACGGGGAAATATCCGCCTCTAGCTACCCATTTGGTCAGCTTTATTGCTCTAAATCGGGAAAAAAACGCATAAGCACCGTCGGTCGCCCGGGATTTGCCCTTCATGCCGCGCCAAAACCAGTGGTTGCGGTACACTTGGCACTTTTTCGGGGAGCACGCCCTCCTCTCTTCATTCAGCCGAGAAGCCCATGCCGATCCGTCATTGCATCGTCCACCTGATCGACAAAAAACCCGACGGCACACCCGCAGTTCTTCACGCCCGCGACTCTGAACTCGCCGAGTCGAGCGCGATCGAGAACATGCTTGCCGACCTCAATGAGAGCTACAACGCCAAACAAGGCAAGGCGTGGGGGTTTTTCCATGCCGAATCCGGCGCGCACCCGTTCAGCGGCTGGCTGAAGGAATACTTCGAGGGCGGCAAGGACTTCACGGCGTTCAGCCGGGTGGCAGTAGAGCACCTGCAAAAGCTGATGGAAGAGTCGAACCTCTCGGTGGGCGGCCACGTGCTGTTTGCCCATTACCAACAAGGCATGACCGATTACCTGGCCATCGCGCTCCTGCACCACAGTGAAGGCGTTGCAGTGACCGATCAGCTGGATGTCACCCCGTCCCGCCATCTGGATTTGGGCCAATTGCACCTCGCGGCGCGGATCAACGTGTCCGAGTGGCAGAACAACAAGCAATCCAAGCAGTACATTTCGTTCATCAAAGGCAAGAACGGGAAAAAGGTTTCGGAGTATTTCCGCGACTTCATCGGTTGCCAGGAAGGTGTCGACGGCCCTGGTGAAACCCGCACTTTGCTCAAAGCCTTCAGCGACTTCGTGGAAAGTGAAGATTTGCCGGAGGAATCTGCCCGCGAGAAGACCAAGACCCTGGTCGATTACGCCAGCAGCCAGGCCAAACTCGGTGAGCCCATGGGCCTGGAAGAACTCTCGGAGCTGATCGACGAAGAGCGCCCGAAAGCCTTCTACGATCACATCCGTAACAAGGACTACGGCCTGTCCCCGGAAATCCCGGCGGACAAACGCACCCTGAACCAGTTCCGCCGCTTCACTGGCCGCGCCGAAGGCTTGTCGATCAGCTTCGAAGCACACCTGCTGGGTTCGAAGATCGAGTACGACGAAGAAGCCGGCACGCTGATCATCAAAGGCCTGCCCACCCAACTGACCGACCAGCTCAAGCGACGCAACTGATGCTGAACAGCATCCTGAAGAAATTCCTGCTGATCGTGTTGGTGGTCGTGGTCTACCAGAACTGGGGCAAGATCGAGCGGGTGTTCAACCCCTCACAAGTCGTGTCAGAGCAGACGCAGGCCAAGGCCAACGTCGTGCTCTACGCGACCGACTGGTGCGGCTACTGCAAGCTGACCCGGCGTTTTCTCGACCAGAAAGGTATTCCGTACAAGGAATTCGACATCGAGAAAGATGCCGAGGCGCGCAAGGCTTATGAAGCCTTGGGTGGTGGCGGAATTCCGATCATCGACGTGAATGGTACGTTGATTCGCGGGTATGACCCGGATGCGATCCTCGCCGCATTGAAGTAACTCTTCGCCTCACACAATTCCTGTAGGAGCCTGGCTTGCCCGCGATGGCCGCGACTCGGTCTAACAGTCACACCGCGTAATCGTTCATCGCGGGCAAGCCATGCTCCCACAGGGGCAGGTCAGTGTTTCTCGATGCGGAATCCGAACCGTGGAAAGTGCACATGCACCACGCCGCCACGCTCGTCTTCACGACGCAGAATCAATTCCTCGCTGCCCGCGAACACTAATTCCCCGGCCACCGGATCAACGCCATAATCGGTTGCGGCAATGACCACCTGCTGGCCCGCCTCAAATCCATTGGGCTCATCGAACTGCTCATCCGGCAGTGCCGCTGGCGTGCTATTGCGCGCGATCTCCAGCGCCTCTTCGGAGGTCATCTCGCTGAAGGCACCGTGCCCGAAACCCAATACTCGCGCGTGCCACGCGGCAACCGCCGGGTAAGCATCCACCAGCGGTGCAGTGACCGGGGTGGCTTTGAGGAACCAGAGGCAATGCGCCAGGGCGAAGTCGGCAATCGACGGTTCGCCGAACAGGAAGTCACCCTGCTCGCGCTGCAATTGCAGCTCCAGCCGCGACATGATCGTGGGCCACTGGTGCCGCGCCTGCTCGGCGGACAATCGGGTCGCACTACCGCCACTGAACAATCCAGCGCGGTCAGCGAGAAACGCCTTGATTGCTTCCGGCGACAACCTGCCAAATCTGACGGCGATCGATTCCGGCTGAAACACCAGGCTGACCGCATGCTGGAACACCACCGAATCGGCCCATGCAGCGAAGGTCGCGGCAATCATTTCCTGACCTTCCGGGAAGAACGCCGGCAAGGCTTTTTCCTGTTCCAGTCGACGGGCGATCAGCGACGTGTCGCAGTAAATATCCGCCCCGATCTGCAATACCGGCGTCTTGCGGTAACCGCCAGTCAACGCCGTCAGATCGGGTTTTGGCATCACCGGCGAGATGTTCACCGAGCGCCAGGACAGCCCCTTGAAGCCCAGCAGCAGGCGGGCCTTTTCGGCAAAAGGGGACGTCGGGTAATGATGAAGAATCAACTCGGACATGCTCGGCTCCGCCGCACGGATTAGGAATCCGCAGCTTAGCGCGCAATCCGCACGCGGCCTACAGATCTGCCTGATGGGAACCTATCAGTCAGGTTGATAAGCCCGCAGCAGCACTCGCCACCAGACATTTCTTGGCTAAGAGAGGCACAAGTCAGTCAGTTGGCGGCCTTGAAACATGCCGACCATCGACAGACCACTGTACATATAGACATATAGGTTTATATCCGGCACATTTCGCCCCCATTGTTATAATTTGGGTCTGCAAACCCAAGGAGATTGAAATGCCTGCTCAACACATCCCGGTCCGGGCTGTCGATGTAGCGGCCGCCATTCAGGAGCGAATGGGGGAAATGACAGCAATGAAGCTTCAAAAACTTGTTTACTACAGCCAGGCTTGGTCACTTGTTTGGGATGAGGCACCGCTCATAACGGAGCAGGTGCAGGCGTGGGCAAATGGCCCAGTAATTCCTGAGCTCTACACCGCTCATAGGGGGCTTTACTCAGTCGCACCAGGCCAGATCGAAGGCGACTCGGGCAAACTCGACAAAGACCAACTTGAAACGATTGAAGCCGTGTTACAGCACTACGGTGACAAGCACTCTCAATGGCTAAGTGACCTCACACACGCAGAAGACCCATGGAAAAATGCTCGCCAACAAGCTGGCTTGACGGACGGCGCGCGAGGCAACGTTGAAATCAGCCAAGCGGCTATGGCCGAGTATTACAGCTCTTTGTGAGGCTTTATGGCGAAGGGATCGCAAAAAAAGTACCAAAAACCCGCGTAGCTCCAACTTTCGACAAACCTGCAAAGCACCCCCACTCGCGAGAGATGCCAATATCCGGCATTTCCTGGCGCTTCAGCCGCATCGATAAAGGCGGTCCTTTTTCATGGTCTGATCTCGCAGAACCCACTGACTACAAAGCTGTAATGGAACGCTTGCACTGCTTTGAAACGATGTGCGCACGGGAGATACGAGAAAGCGGCTCGCATGACATCGATATAGTCGACTTGTCGAAGGGAGCACGACATCGACTCCAAGAAATCCAACAAGACGACATTGATTCCCTGATGTCATTTCGTATCACCGGCGCAAAAAGAGTTTTTTGTATTCGAGAGCGTGAAGTCATGCGCGTTCTTTGGTATGACCCGGACCACCAAGTCTGCCCTTCACTAAAAAAACACACTTGAACCATGCTCGTTTGATGCTTTGGGCACTCGCATGCTAGCAACGGCATCCTCATCTAAGTGCATCGCTTCGAAACTCCTACGATCTTGGTCAACTTATCAAATCGATAAGCCCGCAGCAGCACTCGCCACCAGACATTCCTTGGCACTTTTCTTGAGTTTTTTGATCAGCCGTTCCTGTCGTAGCGCTTCGCTTTTATCGCGACAGACTTCGGTGTAGACCAAGGCCACGGCAGGGCTGGACAGGAAAAACCGCGCGCCCTTGCCGCTCTGGTGAGTGGCGAAGCGACGCACGGGATCGTCGCTGATCCCGCAGTAGAGCGAACCATTGGCCGCGCGAACGAGGTAGACGAACCAGGGTTTGCTGACGGGCAGCGCTGGCTCGGCGGCAATGTCGGAAGATTCGCTCTGGGTGTTCACGTGACGATCAAGGCTTGTAGGAAACAAGCCGCGATCTTATCAGCGACTGGCCTGGAATGCCTTCAGCCCCTTCAGGGCTTGAGCTCGCACGGCGTTTCTGACCAGAGGTGTCCAGCCCAGAATCAGCCCTTTGAAACCCAGCGCCTGGCGGGACCAGGTCCACAGGTCGAAGCTGTCGTGATGTTCGCAAATCTTGCCATCGCGAAATATGAAGCGGGCCTGAATGTCGTTGACCACGGTGTTGCCAGTCTGGCTGAACAGATACGTCGCGACCCAATGCGCACCGCCGGTGCGCTCGTCGGCCCGCACGTTATCGAACGTCAGGGAGAAATCCTTCGCCCGGGTGGTGAGCATGCGCCACATGTCGCCGGCGTCGCGGCCGCGCAGTTCACCGAACGCCGGATCACTGAACACCACGTCGTCGGTATAGCAGGCGCTCATGGCCTCGGCATCCAGACGCTGGAAAGCTTGATAGAACCGGGTGATCAATTCGTTGTGGGCATCACTCATGGGCAGACTCCCTGTGCTTGCAAAATGGCCTTGAAAGATTGCCTGCACGATAGTCTGCAACGGAGCGAAACACTATCGGCATTCGCGGGCCGAATACCGACAGTGCGCAGGCGTCAGACTTTTTCGCTTTCGACTCGAACGTACAGCGAACGTCCTGCACCGAGCCCGGCAACAATTGCACCGAGACCAATCACGCCAAAGATCCAGCCCAGCGCCGTCCAGCCGCCGGTCCAGTCATGCACGATACCCACCGCGAACGGTCCCATTGATGCCAGGGTGTAGCCGAACCCCTGGGCCATGCTCGACAGGTTGGCCGCGACATGCGAGTCCCGCGAGCGCAGCACAATGAGGGTCAATGCCAGACTGAACGTRGCGCCCTGCCCCAGACCGAGCAGAATCGCCCAGCCCCACAGGCCTTCAATCGGCGCATACAGACAGCCGAACAGGCCGCCGAGGGTCATCAGCATCACTACCACAATCGCCAGGCGCTGATCCTTGCCGCGTGTCGCCAGCCAAGGCGCCGCCAGTGAACTGACCAACTGAACAATCACCGAACCTGACAGCACCAGACCGGCTTGTGTCGGCGTCAGGCCACGGCCGATCAGGATCGACGGCAACCAGCCAAACACGATGTAGGCCAGGGAGGATTGCAGCCCCATGTACAAGGTCACTTGCCACGCCAACGGATCACGCAGTAGCCCGCGAACCCGGTAAGCGACATTGTGTGCACCGTGTTTCTGGCCGCCCACTTGCGGCAACCAGAAGATCGCCGCGATCAATGCTGGCAACACCCAGAAGCCAAGACCCAAGGCCCAGCTTTTGTCGAAATGCTCGCTCAGTGGCACGGTCGCACCTGCGGCCATCGCCGCCCCCAGACACAAAGCCATGGTGTAGACACCGGTCATGGTGCCGGCCTGTTTCGGGAAATCTCGCTTGACGATACCGGGCAACAAAACACCGATCACACCAATGCTCGCACCAGCCAGCACACTGCCGGCGAACAAGCCTGTCTGGCCAAATGAGCTGCGCAAAATGATCCCGCCCGCCAGCATCAGCAGAATGCCCAACACCACCCGCTCGGCACCAAACCGTCGCGCCAGCACCGGCGCCAACGGCGCGAACAAGCCGAGGCACAGCACCGGTAAAGTCGTCAGCAGGCCGGCCTGGGCAGCCGACAAACCGAGGGTCTTCGAGACCTCGCTGAGCATCGGCGCCATGCTCGACAACGCCGGGCGCAAGTTCAACGCCACCAGGATCAGCCCCAGTAACAACAGCCATGGCCGGCGCAGTATCGGGTGACTTTGCTGGACTTGTTCGTCATCCGCTTCGGCGTCAATCAGCAGCTCTTCGAGCTCCGTCGTGCGCTTGGATTGGGCGAGGTTGTTTTCGCTGCTGGACATGGGCTTCCCGGTTTCAAGGTTCATTGATCAACTGCCTCGACAAGGCTTTGGCCCGCTCCGGGTCACGTTGTTCGACGGCATCCAGCAGCTCGATATGCAGGTCGAATACTTCCTGGCGTCGCGGGGTGATATTCAGGGTCTGGCGCAATTGCGCGCCGATGACGCTGGAGAAATAGCGATACAGCTCGCTGAGCGTCGGGTTGTGCGCGGCATCCACCAGACGGCGGTGGAAGACCAGGTCGCAGGCGATGTAACTGTCGAGATCGCCGTGGTAATGACGGCCGCTGACGCTGAGTGCCTCGCGCAACGCCACCAGGTCTTCATCCGTTCTGCGTAACGCAGCGAGACCGATGGCTTCAACTTCGAGGATGTGCCGCGTTTCGCGGGCCTGCTCATGGGAGCAGCGGGACAAGGCTTTCATCGTGTCCAACGGATCGATCACGGCCCGCAGGTAACTGCCGTCGCCCTGGCGGATTTCGATCAATCCGGAAAACGCCAATACACGCATGGCTTCGCGCACCGTGTTGCGGCTGATGCCCAGTTCGGTCGCCAGTTCCGGTTCGGTGGGTAGACGTTGGCCGACGACCCAGACGCCTTGCGTGATACGAAGGCGTAGCTGGTCCAGCGCTTGGTCGACCAAGGATCGCTTGGTCAATGGAGAAATGTCTGACATGGAATTCGCCCTTTCATCCAATCATAGGATGAATTTTCTGACATGTTAGTCAGCTACGTGTAGGACGGCAACCGCCTACGGTCAGAGAGAAGGAAATGGAGCGGGATTTTCGATTGGTCAAAATTACCCTTTAAGGGTAATTTCAGGGATAGGGTTCACAGCTTCTTATGGAAAAGAACACACCCCACTACGCCTTGTCAGTCATCAAGGACGAGGTAAGAAGGCAAGGAGCCAAAGCGTTTACTCAAGTCGCATTGAGATCTGGCACGCAAATGGGATTGCACCTGCGAGATATGGAATCAATCATTTGCTCGCTGGAACGCCGAATGCTCTACAAGTCAATGACGTGCCACTCCGATCACCGAAGGTGGCAGGATGTTTACCACACTACATTTCGTGAAATGGAGCTCTACATCAAAGTGACCTACTGCCCCAACGGTGGGCCCCCGGTGATCTCTTTCAAGGAGCGGAACTTATGAACACGCGGCAATGCATGAGTTGTGGCACTCGACATGCCATGCAACATTTCGAAGGTCGCAGCCTCAGTGTCGACTACAAGAACGTATCACGCTGGGTGCACGATATCGCCGGCTGGGAGTGCAAGGTATGCGGTGAAATCATTTTCGATAATGAAACTGACAGCGCCGAGCGCTATTCCGACGCTGGCGATAAATTGCTCGAAGACTGCTTTCAGACCATGGGCGCGGAGATGAAACGCATCCGCCGAAAATTACATCTCACGCAGAAGGAAGCGGTGAAGCAGCTTTCCGGTGCTGGCCACAATGCGTTCTCACGTTACGAGCGCGGCGAACTTCCACCCCCTCAAGCGTTGTTCACGCTGATGCGCCTGCTGGATCGGCATCCTCACTTGCTGGCTGAAATACAAGCCATGAACGAAGGTTCCGACTTGAAGCGACTGCTGGCAGCACGCTTCCCGGAGCAGGAAACGGTACTGGCGTCCTGACCCCGAATATCAGCCAAAAATAAACCCGGAACACTGTCCGGGTTTATTTCACTGCCTGGCTTCGATCAATGCAGGATCTGGCTCAGGAACATCTTGGTCCGCTCATTCTGCGGGTTATCGAAGAAGTCGTTCGGCGCGGCCTGTTCCACGATTTCACCCTTGTCCATGAAGATCACGCGATTGGCCACGGTACGGGCGAAGCCCATTTCGTGGGTTACGCAGAGCATGGTCATGCCGTCTTCAGCCAGGCCGATCATGGTGTCCAGCACCTCTTTCACCATCTCGGGGTCGAGCGCGGAAGTGGGTTCATCGAACAGCATGATTTTCGGTTTCATGCACAGCGCGCGGGCAATCGCCACACGCTGTTGCTGACCACCGGACAGTTGCCCCGGGAATTTATGCGCCTGCTCCGGAATGCGTACGCGCTCCAGGTAATGCATGGCGATTTCCTCGGCCTGGCGCTTGGGCATTTTGCGTACCCACATCGGCGCCAAAGTGCAGTTCTGCAGAATGGTCAGGTGCGGAAACAGATTGAAGTGCTGGAACACCATGCCGACTTCACGGCGCACCGATTCGATCTGCTTGAGGTCGTTGGTCAGTTCCACGCCATCGACCACGATGCGCCCCTGCTGGTGTTCTTCCAGTCGATTGAGGCAACGGATGGTGGTGGACTTGCCGGAACCCGACGGGCCGCACAACACAATACGCTCGCCCTGTTTCACGTTCAGGTTGATGTCTTTCAACACGTGAAACTGGCCGTACCACTTGTTCACGCCCTGCATCTGAATAATGCCTTCAGGGCTCACAGGCTTTTTGATTGCTTCGCTCATTACAGAACTCCTAACGCTTGTGGCCAGTGTCGAGCTTGCGTTCCAGATGCATGGAATAGCGCGACATACCAAAACAGAAAATCCAGAACACCAGGGCCGCGAACACATAACCTTCAGTAGCCATGCCCAGCCATTTCGGGTCGGCGGCGGCTTGTTTGACGCTGTTGAGCAGGTCGAACAGGCCGATGATGATCACCAGGCTGGTGTCCTTGAACAGCGCAATGAAGGTGTTGACGATGCCGGGAATGACCAGCTTCAGGGCTTGCGGCAGGATCACCAGGCCCATGCTGCGCCAGTAACCGAGGCCCATCGCGGCAGCCGCTTCGTACTGACCTTTTGGAATCGCTTGCAGACCACCGCGCACCACTTCGGCCACATAGGCCGACTGGAACAGGATCACGCCGATCAGCGCCCRCAACAGTTTGTCGAAGCTCATGCCTTCAGGCAGGAACAACGGCAGCATCACCGACGACATGAACAGCACCGTGATCAACGGCACGCCGCGCCAGAATTCGATGAAGGTCACGCAGACCACGCGAATCGCCGGCATGTTCGACCGACGGCCCAACGCCAGGACAATCCCCAGCGGCAACGCACCGGCAATCCCCACGGTGGCGATCACCAGGGTCAGCATCAGCCCGCCCCACTGGCTGGTTGCCACGTTGGTCAAGCCGAAGATGCCGCCATGCAACAGGAAGTAGGCAATGATCGGGTACAGCACCAGGAAGCTCAGCGCGTATACCGCTTTACGGTGAAAGCGCGAGATGAACAACGGTGCAATGCCGATGACGGCCAGCCACACGGTCATGTCCACGCGCCAGCGCAGTTCCGGTGGGTAGTAGCCGTACATGAACTGACCAAAACGCTGTTGGATAAACACCCAGCAGGCGCCTTCCTTGGTGCAGTCGGCGCGGGTCGTGCCCACCCAGTTGGCGTCGAGGATGGCCCAGTTCAGGATCGGTGGGACGACCAGGTAAATCAGGTAAAACGCGAACAGGGTCAGCAAGGTGTTGAGCCAGCTGGAAAACATGTTCGCGCGCATCCATGCAACCACACCGATGCTGCTGCTCGGTGGAGGCATGTCAGGTTTGAAAGTATGAGTACTCATGCGCTTTTCCTTACCGCTCGATCAGCGCAATGCGCTTGTTGTACCAGTTCATCAGCAGGGAGATGCTGATACTGATCGCCAGGTACACGCTCATGGTGATGGCAACCACCTCGATCGCCTGCCCGGTCTGGTTCAGCACCGTACCGGCAAACAACGAAACCATTTCCGGATAACCGATACCGGCCGCCAGCGAGGAGTTTTTCGCCAGGTTCAGGTATTGGCTGGTGAGCGGTGGAATGATCACGCGCAAGGCTTGCGGGATGATCACCTTGCGCAGCGTCGGACCGTTGCGCAGGCCAAGCGAATGCGCCGCTTCGGTCTGGCCGTGGCTGACCGACTTGATGCCCGAACGCACGATTTCGGCGATGAACGCCGCGGTGTACACCGTCAGGGCCAGGGTCAACGCCAGCAATTCCGGGATCAGTACCCAGCCACCGATGAAGTTGAAGCCTTGCAGCTTTGGCATTTCCCAGTGCAGCGGCGCGCCGAAAATCAGTGCGCACAGCGCCGGTATCACCAGGAACATCGCCAGACCGGTCCAGAATTTGTGGAACGGTACACCGGTCTCTTCGAAGCGCTTGGTCGCCCACCGGCTCATCACCACGATGGCGACGATGGCCACCACAACGCTCGCCACAAACGGCCAGAACCCGTCCGCCATCAGGGCGGCCGGCATGTTCAGGCCGCGGCTGCTGACGTAGAAGGTGTCGCCGAAATTATGACTGTTACGCGGCCCCGGCATCGTCAGGAACACCGCGAAGTACCAGAACAGGATTTGCAGCAGTGGCGGAATATTGCGGAAGACTTCCACATACACCGTCGCTACCTTGCTGATGATCCAGTTCTTCGACAGCCGTGACACGCCGACGATGAACCCGAGGATCGTCGCCAGGATCACGCCGATGAAGGTCACCAGCAGCGTGTTGAGCAAGCCGATGACAAACACTCGGGCATAGGTGTCCGATTCGGTGTAGTCGATCAGGTGTTGAGCGATGCCGAAACCGGCACTGCGCTCCAAAAAGCTGAAACCGGAGGTAATGCCCCGGTGCTGAAGATTGGTCTGGGTGTTATCAAACAGATACCAGCCCATCGAGACCACCGCCACGATGGTGATGATCTGAAATAGCCACGCACGCACTTTGGGATCGCTGAGGCTAAGCCTCTGCTTTGGTGCGCCGATTGAATTTTGCATGAAGTGCCCCGGATGTAATGGAACAGAACATCACCCGGTGGTTGGCCCACCGGGTGATAGAACCATCAGCGCACTGGTGGTGCGTATTGAATGCCGCCAGCGTTCCACAGAGCGTTCAGCCCGCGGTCGATTTCCAGCGGAGTGTTCTTGCCGAGGTTCTTCTCGAACACTTCGCCATAGTTACCGACTTGCTTGACGATCTGGACGACCCAGTCTTTTTTCACTTTCAGGTCTTTGCCGTATTCACCGTCGGTGCCCAGCAGACGAGCAACGTCCGGGTTCTTGGTGCCTTTGGCTTCAGCTTCGACGTTTTTCGAAGTGATACCGGCTTCTTCAGCGTTGAGCATGGCGTAGCCAGTCCAGCGCACGATGGCCAGCCATTCGTCGTCGCCGTTACGCACGACAGGGCCCAGAGGTTCTTTGGAAATGGTTTCCGGCAGAACCACGTAGTCCTTCGGCGAGGCCAGCTTGCTGCGCTGGGCGAACAGCTGAGACTTGTCGGAGGTCAGTACGTCGCAACGACCGGACTCGAGCGACTTGGCGCTTTCGTCAGAGGTGTCGAACGTGATCGGGGTGTATTTCAGACCGTTGCCGCGAAAGTAGTCGGAAACGTTCAGCTCGGTGGTGGTACCGGCCTGGATGCAGATGGTTGCACCGTCCAGCTCCTTGGCACTCTTGACGCCCAGCTTGTTGTTAACCAGGAAGCCGATGCCGTCGTAGTAAGTGATGAAGCCAGGGAATTTCAGGCCCATGCCCGCGTCACGAGAGCTGGTCATGGTGGTGTTGCGCGACAGGATGTCGATTTCGCCCGACTGCAGCGCAGTGAAGCGCTCTTTGGCGTTCAACTGGCTGAACTTCACTTTGGTCGCGTCGCCGAAAACGGCAGCGGCCACAGCACGGCAATAGTCAGCATCGATACCAACGATCTTGCCAGTGGAGTCCGGAACCGAGAAACCCGGCAGACCGTCACTTACACCGCACTGTACGAAACCTTTCTTCTGCACTGCATCCAGGGTTGCACCCGCCTGAGCGAACCCGCTGACACCGAGTACTGCGGCTGCAGTCACGATGGCCAGGGTGGATTTCAACATCTTCATTCAAACCTCCAGTTTTGCTCTTGTTGTGTCGGAGCTTGAGTCCTGCCGCACCCTTTTGAGGCGTAATTGACCCCTGTTGATTTTTTTTAGGGTCAACCGACGTAAGGACCTGCGCTATGAGTCTAGTAGGAGAAAACCCACATCATGGATTACTCACTTCTCACCAATCGGCCGAACGGGCTGTAGCCCTTTCACGCTCGCTAAGCCCGTAACGGCCACTGGCGAACATCCATCACCGGATTCTTTGCTATCCCACCACCAACAATGGCCTGATAGTGTTACCGACAGGCGTGGGATTGTTCGTGCAGGTTTTCCCATAGCAAGGCCCGTACCAGACCGCCTGCTGAAGCGTTTATGCGACAGGTCAATAGCAAAACTTGTAGCCTTGCGACATCTTGTTAACTGATCAACCAGACGCGCACCCGGATCTCGCACTCAATGAGAGCGCGCGCACAACTATGGAGCAGCCATGACCGAGCCCCTTATCCTTGAACCCGTGAAGGCCGCAGACGCCTGCGTTATATGGCTTCACGGCCTGGGTGCCGACCGTTACGACTTCCTGCCGGTGGCGGAAGCGTTGCAGGAAACCCTGCTGAGCACCCGATTCGTTTTGCCCCAGGCGCCGACCTGTGCCGTCACCATTAACGGCGGCTACGAGATGCCGAGCTGGTACGACATATTGGCCATGAGCCCAGCACGCTCGATTAACCGTGAACAGCTGGAAGCGTCGGCGGACAGGGTCATTGAATTGATCGAAGAACAGCGAGCCAGCGGAATAGACGCCTCGCGGATTTTCCTGGCAGGCTTTTCCCAAGGCGGTGCCGTGGTGTTGCACACCGCATTCCTGAAATGGCAGGGGCCATTGGGTGGCGTACTTGCCCTCTCCACTTATGCCCCGACGTTCAGCGATCAGCTTGAGCTTTCAGCCAGCCAGCAACGCATTCCCGTGCTGTCGTTGCACGGTCAATACGATGACGTGGTGCAAAACGCCATGGGCCGCTCTGCCTATGAGCATTTGAAGCAGCGTGGTGTCACCGTGACATGGCAAGAGTACCCAATGGGTCACGAAGTGTTACCCGAAGAGATTCACGACATCGGCACCTGGCTTACAGAGCGTTTGCGTTAACGTTCAGGTGAAATACCGCCCTTTGATCATCCCACTACGCCGCGCCCGATTCTTGCATTACACTGGCCGGCGTACATTCCTTAACCAATTGATGAGATGACCRTGCTCAAAGCACTCAAGAAAATGTTCGGTAAAAGCGAGGCTGAGCAGCTCGCGCCAGTTCCCAGCGCTCCGTCTCATACTCCCAGCCACCGCACCGACGGTAATCAGCCTGGCCGGACCGCAACCGTAGCGGCACCGAAACACGAGCCGATGACCACACCGGCCACTCCCTCTGCCCCGGCGACTGCCGATGAGCAGCCGCGTAGCGAAGCGCCAAAACCGGCAAAACCGCGTCGCGAACCCAAGCCAAAAGTCTCTGTCATTCCCTGGAAACTCGAAGATTTCGTCGTCGAACCCCAGGAAGGCAAAACCCGCTTCCACGATTTCAAACTCGCCCCGGAACTGATGCACGCCATCCAGGACCTTGGCTTTCCGTACTGCACGCCCATTCAGGCGCAGGTGCTTGGCTTTACCCTGGCGGGCAAAGACGCCATCGGTCGCGCCCAGACCGGCACCGGCAAAACCGCGGCGTTCCTGATTTCGATCATCACCCAACTGCTGCAAACCCCGCCGCCGAAAGAGCGCTACATGGGTGAGCCGCGGGCGCTGATCATTGCGCCAACCCGCGAACTGGTGGTGCAGATCGCCAAAGACGCAGCGGACCTGACCAAATACACCGGCCTCAACGTCATGACGTTTGTCGGTGGCATGGACTTCGACAAGCAACTCAAGCACCTCGAAGCCCGCCACTGCGACATCCTCGTCGCCACCCCGGGCCGCTTGCTCGACTTCAACCAGCGCGGCGACGTGCACCTGGACATGGTCGAAGTCATGGTGCTGGACGAAGCCGACCGCATGCTCGACATGGGTTTCATCCCGCAAGTGCGTCAAATCATTCGCCAGACGCCGCCGAAGAACGAGCGTCAAACGCTGCTGTTCTCCGCAACCTTCACCGAAGACGTGATGAACCTCGCCAAGCAATGGACCACCGACCCGTCGATCGTCGAGATCGAAGCGCAGAATGTGGCCAGCGAAAACGTCGAGCAGCACATCTACGCCGTTGCCGGTGCCGACAAATACAAATTGCTCTACAACCTGGTCAACGACAACGGTTGGGAGCGGGTGATGGTCTTCGCCAACCGCAAGGATGAAGTGCGACGCATTGAAGAGCGTCTGGTGCGTGATGGCGTCAACGCCGCGCAACTGTCTGGCGATGTACCGCAGCACAAGCGCATCAAGACCCTGGAAGGTTTCCGCGAAGGCAAGATCCGCGTTCTGGTCGCCACTGATGTGGCCGGTCGCGGCATTCACATCGACGGCATCAGCCACGTGATCAACTTCACCCTGCCGGAAGTCCCGGACGACTACGTGCACCGCATCGGTCGTACCGGCCGGGCGGGCGCTGATGGCGTGTCCATCAGTTTTGCCGGGGAGGACGACTCCTACCAGTTACCGTCCATCGAGGCGCTGCTGGGTCGCAAGATCAGCTGTGAAACACCACCGACGCATCTGTTGCGGGCGGTTGAGCGCAAGCGCCCATAACCGGGCACTTGAAGAAAGAGGCGCAGCCGGCAACGGACTGCGCTTTTTTTTCGTCTGGTTTTTTTCAACAGGAGCTTGCCCGATACAACTAAAAGTCCATAATGGACAAATTAGTTTAGTTCAGTGTCCGGAGCCGACCATGTCCAGTACGCCTTATGTGATCACCCAACCTCAGGCTCGCGAGCTGCTGGCCAGGGTCGATGTGCCGCAAATCCTGCGCAAGCTGTTCCGCGACCTGGCTGCCGGGCAAGCGGTGCAACCGGCACAGCAACTGGTGGAATTCCCTCAGGGCGCGGGCGATTTCATCAACTACCTCGGCGTACTGGCGCAAGACGGCGTCTACGGGGTTAAAACCTCTCCTTACATCGTCCGCGAACAAGGCCCGCTGGTGACCGCGTGGACCCTGCTGATGTCGATGCAGACCGGCCAGCCGCTACTCCTTTGCGATGCCGGTGAATTGACCACCGCACGCACGGCCGCCACCACCGCCGTGGCGGTCGATGCACTCGCCCCTTTAAAGGCTCGGCGTCTGGCGATCATCGGCAGCGGCAAAGTTGCCCAGGCACACCTGCACTACGTCAAAGACCTGCGCGACTGGCAGAGCATCACGCTGTATTCGCCAAGTCTGAGCGACAAGCAACCCGAAGTATTGGCGCACCTCAACAGTCTCGACCCACGCCTGGTCATCGTCGACAGTCGCGAAGCGGCCACCGGGGACGCCGACGTGATCATGCTGTGCACCTCGTCCGCAGGCCCGGTGATCGACCCGTCAAGCTTGAGCAAACCGGCGCTGATCACCTCCATCAGCACCAATGCCCCACGCGCCCACGAAGTTCCGCCGCAGAGCCTCAATGACATGCAGGTGTTCTGCGACTACCGTGTGACCACACCAGGGTCGGCCGGTGAAATGCTGATTGCCGGCGAGCAACATGGCTGGGACAAGCAGGCGATTGTCGGCGACTTGCCTGACTTGCTGAGCGAAAAGGTACAGCGCCCCGATTACAGCCGGCATGTGTTCTTCCGCTCCATCGGCCTGGGCCTGGAAGACATCGCGCTGGCCAATGCCATTTACCAATTGCAGCGTTAACCCTCCGTTTCTGTAGGAGCAAGGCTTGTCCGCGATTGCATCACCGCGGCTAACCTGAATGCCCGCGGCGTCTGCATCGCGGACAAGCCTTGCTCCTACAGAAAACCATTTACTCCGGCCTTTGCGCCCCATCAGGAGACGTTCATGAGCCAGGCAGACTTCATCATCATCGGCGGCGGGATTGCCGGGGCTTCCACCGGTTTTTGGCTCTCGCAGCAAGCCAGGGTGATTGTGCTCGAACGCGAATCGCACCCGGCCTATCACTCCACCGGACGTTCCGCTGCGCTGTACACCGCCGCCTACGGCACTCCCCAGGTTCGCGCACTGACCCAGGCCAGCCGCGACTTCTTCGACGCACCACCGCCCGGTTTCTGCGAACACCCACTGCTGACACCACGGGGCGAGATGACCGTGGATTTCACCGGTGATCCCACTGAATTGAACAATCAATACCTCAGCGCCAAAGCCACCGTACCTGAGATGCAACTGCTCAGCGCCGACGAAGCCTGCGCGCGCCTGCCGATTCTGCGCCGGGAAAAAGTCCATGGCGCGATCTACGACCCCACCGCCAGCGACATCGACACCGACGCCCTGCATCAGGGGTACTTGCGCGGCATTCGACGCAACAAAGGCGAAGTCCTGACCGACACCGAAGTGCTAGGCCTGGCCCGGAACGCCGAAGGGATGTGGCAGGTAACCACTAACGGCCAGACCTTCAGCGCCCCCGTCATCATCAATGCCGCCGGTGCCTGGGCCGACAAAATCGGTGCACTGGCCGGCGCCCGGCCGCTGGGCCTGCAACCGAAACGACGTGCCGCTTTCATCTTCGCCGGTCCCGACGGCGTGGACATCCACCATTGGCCGATGCTGGTCAGCCTCGATGAATCGTTCTACATGAAACCCGACGCGGGGATGTTCCTCGGTTCGCCCGCCAATGCCGACCCGGTAGAGCCGCACGACGTGCAGCCCGAGGAGTTGGACATCGCGATGGGCATCTACCAGATCGAAGAAGCCACCACCTTGACCATTCGCCGTCCGACCCGCACCTGGGCTGGCCTGCGCAGCTTCGTACCCGACGGTGATTTGCTCTCCGGCTTCGACCCGACAGTGCCAGGGCTGTTCTGGGTCGCTGCACAAGGCGGTTATGGCATTCAGACGTCACCCGCCATGGGCCAGGCCAGCGCAGCATTGGTGCGCGGCGAAGCCTTGCCGGAGCCACTCAGCCGTTTCGGGCTGGACGCCGGCATGCTCTCCCCCGCTCGCCTGGGCTGATCACCTGCTCAGGTGACGTGTCGACACGATTGCGGCAAACTTCACGCGCCCTTTTTGCAGGGCGCTGACGCTGCCTGGAGCTCCACTGTATGAACGCACCTGAAAAAGACCCGGCGCTGGACAATTACCGAGCGATCGCCGATGCCATCGCCACGCTGTTTTTTCCTCATGCCGAGGTGGTGCTGCATGACCTGCGCACGCAAAAGATCGACTACATCGCCAACAATCTGTCAAAACGCGAAATCGGCGATGACGCCGCGCTGGAGGACATGCTCAGTGACGATGTCAGCGAAACCAACATCGGCCCTTACGAAAAGCTTAATTGGGACGGTCAGAAGATTCGCAGTTTGAGCACGGTATTGCGCGACGCAGAAGGTCACCCGCTCGCGGTGCTGTGCGTCAACCTGAACATCTCGCTGTTCGAAAATGCAAAAGCGGCGCTCGATCTATTCCTGTCGCCGTCCAAATTGATCCCGCAGCCGGATTCACTGTTTCGTGATGACTGGCAGGAGCGCATCAACACCTTCCTGCACGCCTGGCTGCGCGAACGTCAGTTGAGCCTTAACCTGCTGACGCGCGATCACAAACGCGAACTGGTGCTGGCGCTGCACGCCGAAGGCGCCTTCAAGGGCAAGAGCGCTTCGAACTATGTGGCCAATGTGCTGAACATGGGACGGGCGACGGTTTACAAGCATTTGAAGGAATTGAAGGGCTGAAGATTTGCAGTGATTGCTCCGGCCCAATCGCGGGCAAGCCCGCTCCCACAATGTTCGAGTCGTGCACAACATACATGTGCATCACTGAACCTGTGGGAGCGGGCTCGCCCGCGAAAGCGATTGATCAGTCGCCGTAGATATCGGACTTGAAGTACTTGTCGGAAATCTTCTGATACTCGCCATTGGCACGAATACCATCAATGGCAGTGTTCAGCTCACTGACGAGCTCACCATTGCCCTTGCGCACCGCGATCCCCGCACCCTCGCCAACGTATTTCGGGTCCTTCAACTCCGGCCCGACAAACGCATAGCCTTTGCCGCGCGGCATCATCAGGAAGTCATTGAGGGGAATGGTGTCGGCAAAAATCGCATCGAGACGACCGGCGGCCAGGTCCATGTAGATTTCTTCGTTGTTGCCATAGCGCTTGACGTTGATGCCCTTTGGTTCAAACACCTCGGTGGCATATCGGTCAGTGGTGGTTGCCCGCTGCACGCCGACAGTCTTGCCCTTGAGGCTGGCGTACTGGTCATCCACGACAGCGCCGTCCTTCATGACCAGACGCGAGGAAGTGAAGTAATACTTGTGGGTGAAATCCACCGACTTCTTGCGGTCTTCGTTAATGGTCATGGACGACAGGGCCATGTCGATTTTCTTCACCTTCAGAGAAGGAATCAGACCGTCGAACTCACCTTCGACCCACACACATTTGACCTTCATCTGCGCGCACAGGGCATTACCGATGTCGTAGTCGAAACCGACGATCTCGCCTTTGTCGGTTTTGGAAGCGAACGGCGGATAGGCGGCTTCGATACCGATGCGCAGGGTTTTATCAGCGGCGAACAGCGAACTGCACGCCAACAGGCTCAGCGCCAGACCGGTAATGAGGGGGAGTTTCTTCATGTTCGTTCTCTCGCAGGTTGTTGTTGGTTTGGCAAGACAGAGGAAAGAGCTGAAACAGGGAAATATCTTTTTTGTACTTATATTTCCATACTGGACTTTAATGTACAAATCGTCAATCGGGCGCGCGCACCTCGCACCGGCCGATGGTCGGGAGGCGAGTCAGCGAGAATTGATCGTTCCCACGCTCTGCGTGGGAATGCCTGAACGGACGCTCTGCGTTCGGCTCTGAAAGGGACGCGGAGCGTCCCGGGATGCATCCCCACGCAGAGCGTGGGAACGATCAACGCAGGAACTACTTGTTCCAGCGATCCGCCGCCGCATGATCGCTGTCACGC
>NZ_JBFUBK010000110.1:0-20659 GCF_056405815.1 Pseudomonas sp. P1_F1_2
GTTGGACGAAGTGTTGGACGAAGTTCGTGCTGGCGGCCGTATTCCGCTGATCATCGGCCGTGGCCTGACCGACAAGGCTCGCGCCGAACTGGGTCTGCCAGCGTTCGACCTGTTCAAACTGCCGGAAGCCCCGGCTGAAAGCACCAAGGGTTACACCCTGGCGCAGAAAATGGTCGGCAAGGCTTGCGGCGTAGCCGGTGTGCGTCCTGGCACCTATTGCGAACCGAAAATGACCACCGTGGGTTCCCAGGACACCACCGGTCCAATGACCCGTGACGAACTGAAAGACCTGGCGTGCCTGGGCTTCTCGACGGATCTGGTGATGCAGTCCTTCTGCCACACTGCGGCTTATCCAAAGCCTGTGGATGTGACGACTCACCACACCCTGCCGGATTTCATGCGTAACCGCGGCGGCGTTTCGCTCAAACCGGGCGACGGCATCATTCACAGCTGGCTGAACCGCATGCTGCTGCCGGACACCGTCGGTACCGGTGGCGATTCGCACACCCGTTTCCCGATCGGTATTTCGTTCCCGGCGGGCTCTGGATTGATTGCGTTCGCCGCCGCCACCGGCGTCATGCCGCTGGACATGCCCGAGTCAGTCTTGGTGCGTTTCAAAGGCAAGATGCAACCGGGCATCACCCTGCGTGACCTGGTTCATTCGATCCCTTACTACGCCATTAAGGCCGGTCTGCTGACCGTCGAGAAGAAAGGCAAAATCAACGCCTTCTCCGGCCGCATCCTGGAAATCGAAGGCCTGGACAACCTGACCGTGGAGCAAGCGTTCGAACTGTCCGACGCTTCCGCCGAACGTTCCGCCGCCGGCTGCACGATCAAACTCCCGGAAAAGGCCATTGCCGAGTACCTGACCTCCAACATCACCCTGCTGCGCTGGATGATCGGCGAAGGCTACGGCGACGCCCGTACCCTGGAGCGTCGTGCTCAAGCGATGGAAGCCTGGCTGGCCAAACCAGAGCTGCTGCAAGCGGACAAAGACGCTGAATACGCAGAAGTCCTCGAGATCGACCTGGCACAGATCACGCAACCGATCCTGTGCGCACCGAACGACCCTGACGACGCCCGTCTGTTGTCGTCCGCTGAAGGTCAGAAGATCGACGAAGTGTTCATCGGTTCGTGCATGACCAACATCGGTCACTTCCGCGCTGCCGGCAAGTTGCTGGAACAGGTCAATGGAGCACTGCCAACCCGCCTGTGGCTGTCGCCACCGACCAAAATGGACGCTCACCAACTGACCGAGGAAGGCTACTACGGCATCTACGACAAGGCCGGCGCACGCATGGAAATGCCGGGTTGCTCGCTGTGCATGGGTAACCAGGCCCGCGTTGAGCCGAACAGCACCGTGGTGTCGACGTCGACCCGTAACTTCCCGAACCGTCTGGGTGACGGCGCGAACGTCTACCTGGCTTCGGCCGAGCTGGCGTCTGTTGCTTCCATCCTGGGTCGCCTGCCGACCGTCGAGGAGTACATGGAATACGCGGGCAAGATCGACAGCATGGCGGCCGATGTCTACCGCTACCTGTCCTTCGACCAGATCGCCGAGTTCCGTGAAGTCGCTGCGAACGCCAACATTCCGGTCGTTCAAGCCTAACGCTGCAACGCCATAGAAAACGCCGCCCTTCGTGAGAGGGGCGGCGTTTTTTTATGCCTTACTCTTTCTGCCCAATCATGAGATTGAGCGACTGCCCGCATCCTGCGTTTACAGATACCAGCGATATTCCCGCGCGCTGATCTCCTGCATGAACGCCAGATGGTCCTGACGTTTGTTCTCGCAATAAACATTCACGAACTCAGCCCCCAGACCTTCACGCAATTGCGGTTGATGCTGCATTGCGCGCACGGCTTCGAGCATTTCCTTTGGAAAGTCGACGCCACTGTTGCGGTCTTCGTTCAGCGGCAAGATCGGTTCTTTGCCCGCGTCCAGTCCGTGTTCCAGGCCCACCAGAATCGCCGCCAATACCAGATATGGATTGGCATCGGCGCCTGCCAGACGATGTTCGATGCGCAGGTTCTTCGAGTCCGACTCAGGGATGCGCAGGCACGCATCGCGATCTTCAAAACCCCAGCTCGCTTGGGTGGCGATGTTGGTCGTGCCGCCCAAGCGTCGATAGGCATTCTGGTTCGGGGCGAAAACCGGCATGCAATGCGGGAGCAGTTCCAGGCAACCGGCCACGGCGTGACGCAACGATCGCTGTTCATTGGCCGCCAGGATGTTATTGCCGGCCGCATCGTAAAGGCTGACATGTACGTGCATGCCGCTACCCGGGTGCTGCAAGTAAGGTTTGGCCATGAAACTGGCGCGATAGCCGTGCTTGAGGGCAACACCGCGGCTGCTGCGGCAAAACAGGGCCGCCCAGTCCGCCGCGCGCAAGCCGTCGTCCAGGTGACCGAAATTGATCTCGAACTGCCCCGGCCCGAGCTCGGCGGTAATCACCGTGCTGTCGATGCCCTGGGCACGCGATGCCTCGACCATTTCATCGAGTACCGGGGCAAAACGTGACAGCCGCTCGATGTGCATATTGGGTTGATCGTCGGCATCGTCTGTCAGCCCGTCGCGGGGAAACTGCGGTAGCCCGTCGCGCAGCTTTTTATCGAACAGGTAGAACTCCAGCTCAAATGCCACGACTGGATGAATGCCTTTACCGGCGAGGCGGTCCAGAACCTGGGCCAATACCTGGCGCGGTTCGAACACGATGGGGTTTTGCGTGCCGTCCGAGGTAATCAGCATTTGCCCCAGCGGTTGGCCTTCCCAGGTCACAGGCTTGAGTGTGCCGGGTACCAGGCGACGCAGCGCATCGGGATCGCCGTCGTTGAAGCAGTAATCGCCGATCTTGAACAATCCGCCTTGCACGCCCAGCAGCACACAGTTCTGCGGCAGTTTCAGCGCGCTGCCGGCCGCCACCTTTTCCAGCATGTCCACCGGATAACGCTTGCCGTAGAAATGCCCTGGAATATCCAGGGAAATCAGGTCGACATAGCGCACCTCAGGATAGCGTTGGCGAAAGGCGCGCACCTCGGCCAACAGGTCAGAGCAGGTAGCATCCATCATTGTGGGTCCTTKTCTTTTCATCAGGTGTAAACCCAAAGCACTCGCGTGAGATGCTCGGTGAGGTTGCCGTAGCGGCAACGGGTATGGCTGTCGAACTGAAAGCTGTCGCCAGCCACTAATTTGACGGGGTCCTCGTCGTCGCCCAACCACAGCGTCAGCTCGCCTTCGAGCACGTAACCCCCTTGCTCGGAGCTGTCAGTCAAATGCCGGTCGCCACTGCTGGCACCGGCTTCAAGGTGACTTTCGAGCATCGAAAACGATGCGCGGATCTTTGGCGAAACCAGAATGTCGGTAATGCCGTTGGCGAAGTACAACGTGCGGCGTTCGTCCGGCCGGGTGACCCATGGCAATTCCTTGGGTTTTGGCAGGCTGTAGAAGTACGTCGTCGGTACGTCCAGGGTTTCACTGATCGCCGTCAGGTCGGCCACCGTGGGCCGTGACAGGCCACGTTCGACCTGCGACAGGAAGCCCACGGAACGGCCGATTTTGTCGGCCAGTTCCTTCAAGGTGTATTTCTTGTGCTTGCGCAGATCGTGAATAAGGATCGCCAGCGCAGCGATTTCTTCTTGCTTGTTCATGCCTGGATTTCCAGTTGATGACTCATCAAATACTGTCGCGCAGTCGATACCAGGCTTTGCCGATGGCTTCCAGCGGCGCAGCCAGGTATTTGCCGCCGGGAAAACTGCCGTTGTTCAAACCCTGGTACAAGGACAATTCATCGTCCTGGCCAAGAATCGCGTCGGACACGGCGCGGGCAGCGGCCAGTGTCGGCAGCACGCCATGCCCGGAATAGCCTTGCATCCAGTAGCGATTCCCTGACTGGCCAATGTCCGGCGTTCGTTTCAGGGTCAAGTCGATGTGCCCGCCCCAGGCGAATTCCAGGGCTACGCCTTTGAGCTGCGGGAACACCCGCTCCAGGAAGGGACGCGTGGCCCCGGCAATGTCCTTTGGCATACCGCCCAGATACGTGCAGCCGCCACCGAACAGCAGGCGGTTGTCGGGCGTGCGCCGGAAATAATCGAGGACAAACTGATTGTCGGTGACGCAGACATTGCTCGGCAACAGCGCGGTGGCCTGCTCGGGAGACAGGGGCGCGGTGGCCACTTGATAAGTCCCGACCGGTAATACGCAACGGGCCAGTTTCGGGTCGAGCCGGTCCAGATACGCATTGCACGCCAGCACCAGAACGTCTGCCCGAATGGTCCCGTGTTCGGTGTTCACCCGGTAACGACCGCCCTCCTCTTGATAGCTCAATGCTTTGCTTTGTTCATGGATGCGGCCGCCCGCCTTTTCGATGGCGGTGGCCAGGCCGATGGCCAGTTTCAGCGGGTTCAGATGACCGCCCTCGGGATCATAGAGGCCGGCCTGATAGCGCTCGCTGGCGATCCATTGCGGCAACTGTTCACGGCTGATGAACCGCAAGCCATGGTGGCCCCACTTGTGACTGGCCTCGCGCTGCCACTCGGTCAACAGCCCGACACGCCGTGGCATGACCGACGTCCACAAATGCCCCGCGCGATAATCACAATCGAAGCCATGACGAGCGGGTAATTCACGCAGCTCCTGCGCCGCCCAGCGCATGCCGTCCCACAACCGGCGTGCGCGCTCGTAACCCAACGCGGCTTCCAGCGGCGGCATGTCACACGACCAGCCGAGAATGGCCTGGCCACCATTGCGCCCGGAGGCCGCCCACGCCACTCGACTGGCTTCCAGCAGGGTCACCCGTTTGCCGGCCAAGGCCAGGCGCAACGCAGTGTGCAGCCCACTGAAGCCGGCGCCGATGATCAGGATGTCGGTGTCTTGTTCACCCCTGAGCGCAGGGCGATTGACCAAGCGATCCGCGCAACTGTGGGCGTAATAGCTGGCGACATGCTGAGTGGACTGCTGGAACATACGAGCTCTCATGAAATTATGTTTTTATAATTTCATGAAAAACTACAGTATTAATTTCATGCAGGCAACTCCACGATGACCGACTGGACATCAAGGATCGCGATTGTCTTCAGGTATTGGGGGATTTATGCCACGGGTAACCTTTCGCGCTGAGTTCAAAGGCGTAGTCGAATAAACGCTTCATGTATTCGCCATCAAAGTGATGACTGCGCAGGTGATGAAAATCGGCGCCGATGTACGCCAGATTGAAGTCCGCCCCGTCCTGCTGAGCGATTCGGTAAATCCGTTCCAGGTCACTGATCCCTTGCGTCTGGATCAATGCGCTGATGGCACGACCGCCGATACTCAACGTGCGACGCTTGGTCCCGGACCACTGGGGCTCCATTTTCCCGTTACGAATCACATAGAAATTCCGGTCATGGCGCAAACGTGCGCCGGTCACGCTGTTCAGAGCCATGACCGTGCCGGGTGGGTAAAGGAATACCTGCGTGATGACGCCGCCGTCCACGTGCATTTCCTGAAACTGTTGACCGTTCACTTCCACGTCGATCATGACCGGTGAAACGGCGCCAGGAATGCTCATCGACGCGATCAGGATCTGGCGAAACAGGTCCAGTGCGCCCGGTGCTCCACTGGAGGCGATGGCCCCCATATTCCAGGTCACGGGCCGCCCTGCATCGAGGTCGGTGGTACCGATCATCAGGAGTCGTCCATTGGCGTATTGCGCCGCAATCGCCGCCAGTATGTCAGCGGTGACGTACTGGGCGACGAGCCGCGACAGTGGCTTGCTGTCTGCAATGCCGTCGCTGGCAAGCCGGGTCAGCACATTGCGCGAATGGAAAACGTCTTTGGGACCGATGGCGCTGCAGATGCGCAGAATGATGTCGTCGTATTGAGGCCCCAGAAAAGCGAACGGAGCCACCAGGGCGCCAGCGCTGATGCCCGTGACCACTTTGAACAGTGGGCGCGTCCCATTCAACGTCCATCCCGCGATGATCCCTGCCGCAAACGTGCCGGCGTCACCACCGCCGGAAACCGCCAGCATGTTGGCCACCGGCAGGACGTCATTCGGCACTCCCGCCCTGGCGAGCGCCTCAGCCTCGCGATGGTTGGCCTGATTCACGTCCCGAATGAGCGGAGCGAAATCCCGGTCCAGCCAGTAACGCGCCTGTGCGATGCCGGGGACGACCGCCAGTTCCGTCAAAGTCGGCGGCACGGCATCGCGGCGTTGCAGACACGCTTGGCGCAACATGTTCCACGTTGACGCACCCGGTCCGGGCAGGAATGGTTTCAAAACGCCTCCTCCGGCCGCCGTTGCTGATAGATCACATGAGCATTGCGACGGGCATTACGCGTAACGGATGTCGCTGAGGCCGATTGCCGCCACGGTGAACAAGAACGGCATCGTCAGGTAGGACCACAGCGCGTAACCATTGAAGTACGCGCGGTGCAGTGGATCCCAAGGGGTATTTTCTTCGTGGTCTTGAAAGGATTCCCGGGGGGCTGAGCGCTCGGCAACGAGCGTCCCGTCGGCGTGGCGCGCTGTCCTGCGTCAGCCCTTTCTTTGCCCATAACGCACCACCTGTCACGAGGGTGGTGCGTACTTTGCTGAAGCTGTTCCAGCGATCGAGCCCCCCATGAGCGGTCAACACCCGCTCGAGGAGCTCATGACTCTGCGTGTTCATGGTTACGGATTTGCTCCGTCCTCCGGCCGATCCTGAACCCACTGCCAGAATAGTTGATAGCCGACCGCAAGCACCACTGGCCCGATGAACAGCCCAAGGATGCCGCTGGTGACCATGCCGCCCAACGCACCGATCAACACGACCGGCATTGGCACATCCACGCCTCGCCCCAGCAACAGCGGTTTGAGAACGTTGTCCACCAGACCGGCAACGAACACAAAGACCGAGAAGATGATGGTCCTCGTGTTGGGCCCCTCGGTCGCCATCACGTAGACAATCACCGGCAGCGTAATCAGCGTGGCTGGTAACTGCATGATGCCGAGCAGCAACACAAAGATCGCAAGAATACCTGCGCCCGGGATGCCTTTGAGCACGAAGCCGATACCCACCAGCAGCATCTGAATGAACGCGATGCCGACCACGCCGAGCGCAACGGCACGGATGGTTGCGGTGCACAGTTCGGCGATTTTCGGCCCCTTGTCAGGACCGCTGACGCGAGACGCAATCTCTACCGCGGCGCGGGTGCCGGCCTCTCCATGGGCCATGAAAATACCGGCGATGATCAGGGCGACAATGAACATCAGCAAACCCGCCCCGACACCGGCAATCTTGGTCAACAAGCCGACGCTGACGCCTTTTATCTGCGGCAGGTACTTCGCTATCAGGTCGGGAAGGTCATAGGAGGCCTGCAGCCATATCGACGAGAGCGATTTACCCACCAGTGGCCACGTCGCGACCGACTCGGGCGGCGGCGGGATCTGGAAGGTTCCCTCCTTCACCAGGTCGATGACGTTTCCGACCGACGAACCAATCGAAGTGCCCAACAGATAGACCGGTACCACCAGAATAGCGATGGCAATCAGCACAATGATCGTTGCAGCACGCCCCTCGCTGCGTCCCCGCGACCCCATCAGTCGCAGTTGCAACGGGTAGAGCGTGATTGCCAGGATCACCGACCACAGCATCAAGTCGCGAAACGGTTGGAATATCTCGAAGCAAAACAGCACCAGAACAACAATCAACCCGGCACGAATCAGTACATCGAGCATGCTGCGGGTCAACGATTTCTCGGACAGAGGTGTGGGCACCATGGATGCCTCCTTGCTGATAGCTGCAAAGGTAGGGGAACGGTTAGGGCAGCATAGACGGAGTTTTGACAGTACGACGGCAACAATGCGTGATGTATCGCTATACCTCGAAAAAAAATCCAAACACAGCACATCGACTCAATATCCGAGCCTGAATCTTCGCGACCATAGCCTCCTCACTCACCCGTAAGGACATCATCATGGCCATTGCAAAAGCAGTCCCCGGCAAAACCCTGCTGACCCCGACCGACCACACCCTGATCATGATCGACCATCAATCGCAGATGTCCTTTGCGACCAAGTCGATCGATGCCGTGACCCTGCGCAACAACGCCGCGCTGGTGGCCAAGGCGGCCCGTGGTTTCAAGGTCTCGACCATCCTTACTACCGTGGCCGAGAAGAGCTTTTCAGGCCCGATCTTCGACGAAATCAAGTCGGTATTCCCGGAACACAACGTGATCGACCGTACCAGCATGAACACCTGGGAAGACGAGCGCATTGCTGTTGAAGTCAACAAAATCGGCAAACAGAAAATCGTCCTCGCCGGTCTCTGGACGTCCGTGTGCATCGTTGGCCCGGCACTGTCGGCCATCGACCAGGGTTTCGAGGTGTACGTAATCGCCGATGCCTGTGGTGACGTCACCACCGAAGCGCACGAAATGGCCATGCAACGCATGATCCAGATCGGTGCCCGGCCGATGACTTCGCTGCAATACCTGCTTGAATTGCCGCGTGACTGGGCGCGCGGCGAAACTTACGACGAAACCGTAAAAACCTCGATTGCCAACGGCGGTGCCTACGGTCTGGGCCTGATCTACGCCAAGAGCATGTTCGGCGCTTCGGAAGCCCACTAAGCAAAAAATAGCGACTCCGTACGCGCGGAGTCGCTATCAGGTGGCCATTGAACCATGACGTTTTTTTCGAAAAAAGCCGCTTTCTGCTTATCTCTGATGTGCGCTGGCACCGTCGCAACGGCGCGGGCTGATGAGTCGGAACAAAACCCGCAAGGATTTCTGGAAGGGGCGACGCTGAATGTGCTCAACCGCAACTTCTACCTCAACAGTGACTACCGGTCGCCTTCACCATCGGGCAAAAGCTACAAGGCCGAGTGGGCGCAAGGCTTCATTGGCGCTTTCGAGTCTGGCTTCACGCCCGGTACCGTTGGGTTCGGCCTCGATAGCCACGCTTTTTTGGGGCTGAAGCTCGACAGTGGCAAAGGTCATTCCGGCACCGGATTGCTGCCGGTGGGCAGCGATGGGCGCAGTGAGGACAACTACTCCAGTGGTGGCGGCGCGCTGAAAGTCAGGGCCTCCAGGACCACCTTGGCGTTCGGCGAAATGATGGTCGAAGCCCCGGTGTTCGACACCGCCGACAAACGCCTGCAGCCAGAGTACGCCACGGGTTTTCTGCTCAATAGTCGCGAAATTGATGGCATGAACCTGCAGGCAGGCCACTTCACGGCATTCAAGAATCAGGACAGCGCTTCGGGCAAGGGCAATTTTTCCGGTTACGGGGCTAACACCGACGCCGGAGGCATTTCGTTTGCCGGTGCCGACCTGTTCACCCAAAGCCCTGTCGGCGGCGCGCTCTATGCTTCAACACTGACCGACACCTGGCATCAGTACTACGCCAATGTGCATCTGAAACAGCCGGGAGTGTTCGTCGACGCCAATCTCTACCACACGCGGGACACGGGCGAGGCACTGGCCGGCGCCATCGACAACACCGCGTTCAGCCTGTCGGGCAAATACACCATCGATGCCCATGGTTTCACGCTGGCCTACCAAAAAATCAACGGTGACACCCCGTTCGACTTCGTCGGTGGCGACTCCATCTACCTGGCCAACTCGATCAAGTACGCCGACTTCAACGGCGCCCACGAACAATCCTGGCAAGCCCGCTACGACCTCGACCTGAGCACTTATGGCATTCCCGGTCTGGCCTTCATGACACGGTATGTCAAAGGCAGCCAGATCGACGGCACCCACGCGCCCAAGGGCGGCGCCTATAACCCGTTCGACGCGGAGACCGGCACGTATGTGCCACAACAAGGCGATGGCGGACGTCATTGGGAGCGCGACATCGACGTGCGCTACATCGTGCAGTCCGGGGCGGCCAAGGGCTTGTCGCTGCAACTGTCGCACGTGTCTCATCGCGCCAATACCGCCCAGGCGGGCGATGACATCGACCGGGTTTACGTGGTCATCCAATACCCGCTGAATCTCGGGCCGCTGTGACACAAAAATTGGCGGAAGGCAGCCGGAGTCGAACCTGCCCGGGAACGGATGCCGTCCCCAACCGGGTTTGAAGCCCGGCCGCGCCACCGGGCGCGATTGCCTTCCTGGAAATCAGTCCTCAGGTTGTCGGGGCTCTGGTTGTCGGAGCTCTGGTTCTCGGGCTAACGCACTGTCGGGACGGATCTGGCGTTTGTCGCCCATGCGCCGGGTCAGGCCAATACGGTCGAAGTATTCCAGAATCTGAATGCTGCGCTTGCGCCCCAGGCCCACTGCATCGCGAAACGCCGCGACCTGAATCACCGGACCAAGCTCGGCCATCTGCAACAGCATAGCCGCCAACCGACGGATCATCGCGTCGGTGTAGAACAGGTCCCGCACCACCTGATGCAGCAGTCCCAAGCGCGCCATTTTGCGTAGCAGCAAGCGCACGGTCGCCTCGTCATGCCCCAGATGGCGCACCCACGGCGGATCGAAACCGGCCTGCTCGAACAGCGGCTGCAAGCGCTGCCACAGGGCTTCGTCGTCGTCGCTCAAGCGCACTTGATGAGCCGGTAAATGCAGCCACGGACCGCTGGTGACAATAGCGCCACCGGCCAGCAATTCGTCGAGCAGGCAGATGAACGTCGGGCGCTCCAGCACGGAGGCGGCAAACCGACGCAGGCGATCCCGGTCCGGGCCCATCTGGTCCGGTTCCAATTGATGGAAGCGTGCGAGGTGTTCCAGCAAGGGGGCTTTCAACGCTTCCCAACGCGCCGAACTGAACAGCAATGGACCTTGGCGGGTCTCGATCAGGCGCACGTCATCGGGCAATCGCCACGTCGCGCGAGGACGGTTGAATTGACGTTCAAGTTGCCGTGGATCGAGGCCGGTATCGCTGTGGGCCAACAACGCCGGCAAGACCTCTTCCAGATTGTCACCGATGTCGAGGGCTTGCAGTTGCGCCAGCCGTTCGGGGCTGCGACGGTGCCGGGACGGGGCAAACGGGTCGAGCACCCGGCCTCCGCCGAGGGTGCGTTGGGCACTCTGGTCCCGCAGGATCAAAGGGTCGTCCTTGACTGCGTGCACGGGGGCATTCAACAAGACCTGCGCAAACATCCGCCCGCCCGGCACCAGGCTGGCACCCTCCAGCAGCGCCACCCGCCCGGTTACGTCCTGAGTGCCCAGGTGAACATGCACCGGCTGAAAGTGCTCGAAGGCTTTGGCTTCGCTGGCCAGCAAACGCAGGTCGATGTCGAGGCGTTGAGTCGGCGCAAACAGCCACTCGGCCAGCAACCAATGACCACGGTGGATCTGATCCAGTGCCAATCGCTCGGCACTCAAGTTCAGTGCGACGCGTTGACCGGCCATCGCTGTGTCTGCTGCCTGGTTTTGCGCATGCAGACCGCGCACGCGCACGGGTTTGCCCTGCGGGCTCAGCACCAGGGTGTCGCCCACCGCCACGTGCCCGGACAACGCGGTGCCCGTCACCACGATCCCGGCACCGGCGACGCTGAAAGCCCGATCAATCGCCAGGCGAAAACCGCCGCTGGTGCTGCGTTGGCGCACTTCACGCTGAGCGTCGAGCAAAGCCTGGCGCAGTGCCTCGACACCTTCCCCGGTGACACTCGACAGGGCGATCTGCGGCGCGTTCGCATAAGGGCCCGATGCCAGCAACGCCTGGATCTGCCCGCGCACGATGGACACCCTGGCCGGTTCGACCCGGTCGCACTTGGTGATTGCTACCAATGCCCGAGGAATGTTCAGCAGTTCCACAATCGCCAGATGTTCGCGAGTTTGCGGCATCACCCCGTCATCCGCGGCGACCACCAGCAGCACCAGATCAATGCCTTGCGCCCCGGCCAACATGTTGTGGGTGAAACGCTCGTGACCGGGCACGTCGATAAACCCGGTCAACCCGGCGCCCGGTTCCAGCGCGGCGTAGAGGTAGCCGAGGTCGATGGTCATGCCGCGCTCGCGTTCTTCCCGGCGACGGTCGCCGGCCTGCCCGGTCAACGCCTGGAGCAAAGACGTCTTGCCATGATCGATATGCCCTGCCGTGCCGACGATCACCCTGCCCGCCCCTCGACTGACAATTGATCGAGTTGCGCCAGCCAAGCCGCTTCGTCATCCAGTTGGCGCAGGTCCAGCCACAGCGCGTCGTCGTCAATTCGGCCCAGCACCGGGATAGACAACTGACGCAACGCAGCTTCCAGCCCCAGCAATTGCCGGCCGCGCAGACGCTTGGACACGTTTGGCCGCAGGCATAACGCGGCGCTCGGCAAGCGCGCCACCGGTTGGCTGCCACTGCCGATCATGCCCAGTGCCGGCATCGCGCTGACACTCCAGCCGTCACCCAATACCTGAGCCAGCGAAGGTTGCAGCCGTTGTGCTTGCGCGAGGATGTCGGCTTGGGGTCGTGTCAGCAGCCGCAGGCTCGGCAGACGTTCGGCCAGCCGCTCGGGATCGCGGTACAAACCCAGCACCGCTTCGAGCGCGGCCAGGGTCAGTTTGTCGACGCGCAGCGCACGTTTGAGCGGGTTTTTCTTGATCTTGGCGATCAAGTCCTTGCGCCCGACAATCAACCCGGCCTGCGGGCCACCGAGCAATTTATCGCCACTGAAGGTCACGATATCTGCGCCATCGAGCAAAGCCTGACGCACCGTCGGTTCGGCGGGCAGGCCCCAGCGGGTCAGGTCCAGCAGGCTGCCGCTGCCGAGGTCTTCGAGCAGCGGCAACCCATGGTTGTGCGCCAATTGCGCGAGTTCGGCGGTCGGCACCCGTGCGGTAAAGCCTTCGATCGCGTAATTGCTCGCATGCACGCGCATCACCAGACCACTGCGCGGGCCGATGGCCGCTTCGTAATCACGGGCATGGGTGCGGTTGGTGGTGCCGACTTCATGCAAGCGCACCCCGGCCCGCGCCATGATGTCGGGAATGCGGAACGCACCGCCGATTTCGATCAGTTCGCCCCGGGAAATAATCCCTTCCTTGCGCGCCCCCAAGCTGTTGAGTGTCAGCAGCACGGCCGCCGCGTTGTTGTTGACCACCGTCACCGCTTCGGCGCCGGTCAATTCGCGGATCAACCCTTCGATCAGGTCGTCACGGTCACCGCGTTTGCCGCTGTTCAGATCAAATTCGAGATTGAGCGGATAGCGTGCGGCCATTTGCACCGCTTCAATGGCGACTTCAGGCAGCAATGCCCGCCCGAGGTTGGTGTGCAGCACGGTGCCGGTCAGGTTGAACACCCGGCGCACATGACTTTGGTGTTGTTGCGCCAAGCGCTCGCCCGCCCGCCCCGCCAAGACCTGCGGGCTGATTTCCACGGCATCGAGTTGGCCCCTCAGGACCGGTTCGCGCAAGTCATCGAGCAATTGCCGCAGGCTCGCCAGCAGCGCGTCCCGGCCATAGCGCTCGGCCAGCGGCTGGCAGGCGGGATGACGCAACAAACTGTCGATGGAAGGCAGCCGCAAGGTTTGGCTGGCGGACGTTGAAGACATCAGGCGCTCCCGGAAACGATTGACCGTCGCGCCTGAGTGTAGCCGTTGAGCTCAAGTGAAGCGTTCAGTCACCCCCCGGGGCCAGCAGCAAATTGGGCGCCGGACGCGAGTAGCCTTCCTGTTCCAGGCGCATGTCGAGCATCAGGCTGGCCAGGTCTGCCGACAGCGCTTCCGCCTCGGCGTCGTTTTCCAGGTACAGCAACTTCAAATAGCTGCGACAACCTGGGCAGGTTTCGGCACGCAGCGGTGCCTGATTGGCCGCGTGGCGGTCGTCATCGAGGCTGACGTAATCCAGGCCTTTGCTTTGCTCGCAATACACGCATTTGACCCGCACCACATGCCATTCACAGGCACACAACGAGCACACCAGATAGCGCAAACCGTTGTGTTTGCCTCGGTGACGGATCACCCCCGCCATCGCTGGCGACCCGCAGGCCGGGCATTGATTGAGGGCGTCACCGGGTTTCAGATCCAGCCCCGGCGTGTTCAGCAACCAGTGACTCCAGGCCGCTTGCAGCGCAGCTCCCAGAAACGGCACCAGCGCGGCCGGCAGCAGCGTGAACTGGCCGCTGACCAAGGCCACCGCCCAGGCCTTGAGTTGCCCGTCGCGGGTGTTGCGCAATGTCGTCAGGGCTTTTTCGACGGCGGGTTGTGGCGGTGGTTGGTAGCGCTGCAACAACGCTCCGAGGTACGGCAACCAATGGCCCTCGCGTACCAGACTGTCGGCGGCAAGTGGTGGCAAGCCGTGCGCCTGGCAGACCTTGATTCGTTCGGGATCAGGCGGCGTTGTGACCGGCGGATCGTCCATCAAGCGCTGCTGCACATGACACACACCGGCCACCAGCCGCAGGTAATCCGCCAGTGGATGCCCTTCGGCCAGGCGCTCCAGGCGTAAGGCGCGCAAGGTGAACAGGTTGTGCGGCGGCCTATACAGAAACGGCGGTGAACTCGCCGCCGCTTCAATCTCTCCAGGCTCAAGAATCGTCGCCAAGGGCTTATCCTTTTTTGCTGATTGGCCGGTCCGGTTGTTCGTCGCGGGTCACTTCGCGGTACCAGAGTTCATGGTGTTTTTTCGCCCAGGGACGGCTGACCCAGCCATGCACCATGGCGCTGACCGAGCCCTTGATCCAGATGCCGGCGTAGATGTGGATGATGATGCTGAGCACCAGTACAAATCCGGCCAACGCATGCAGCAACATCGCCCAACGAATAAGGGTGATGCCAAAGTACGCACTGAAATACGCGCGCCAGATCACCAGTCCGGTCAACAGCAGCGCCAACATGCAGGCAAGCAAGGTCCAGAACAGCAGCTTCTGCCCGGGGTTGTATTTGCCGATGGGCGGCACACCCTCCTCCTCGTTTTGAATCACCTTGTCGATCCGCCTGAGCCACAAGCCGTCGTTACGGATAAAAAAGTTGGCCCGCCAGAAGCGGATCACCAGGCCCAGGAACAGCACGAACATCACCACGCCCATGAACGGGTGCAGGATGCGCGTCCACGGGCCACCGCCAAACAGGTTACTGAGCCAGAACAGCGCCGGATGAAACAACGCCAGCCCGGACAGTGCGGCCATGAAAAACAGGATCGCGACCAGCCAGTGATTGGTGCGCTGGCCGGCGGTATAACGCAGGATCGTTTTGTTGCTCATGGCCTGTCCTCCCGCCGCGGATCATAGGTATGAACCGATGGGTCAACCTCATGCACCGCCGGGTCTTTACCTGGGGGATGCTCATCCTCTTCCACCACCTGCGGCCCGATGCGCACGTAATGGAAGAACCCGGCCAGCACCGCCAGGCCCATAGCGAGCAAGCCCAGCGGTTTGCTCACGCCTTTCCACAATCCCACCAACGGACTGATTGCCGGGTCTTTCGCCAGCCCGGCGTACAGCTGCGGCGCGTCGGCGTGGTGCAACACATACATCACGTGGGTGCCGCCAACGCCGGCCGGGTCGTACAGACCGGCATTTTCGAAGCCACGGCTTTTCAAATCGACGATGCGCTCGGCGGCGTGTTCTTTCATGTCTTCCTTGGTGCCGAACACGATCGCCCCGGTCGGGCAGGTTTTCACGCAGGCCGGTTCCAGGCCGAATTCGACCCGGTCCGAACACAGCGTGCACTTGTACGCCTTGTGGTCCTTTTGCGAGATCCGCGGAATGTTGAACGGGCAGCCGGTGATGCAATAGCCGCAGCCGATGCAATGGTCCTGGTCGAAGTCGACGATGCCATTGGCGTGCTTGATGATCGCCCCGGGGCTTGGGCACGCGGCCAGGCAGCCGGGTTCGGCGCAATGCATGCAGCCGTCCTTGCGGATCAGCCACTCAAGGTTGCCGGCATCGGTTTCATGCTCGGTGAAGCGCATCAGGGTCCAGGTTTCTGCGCTCAGGTCCTGCGGATTGTCGTAAGTGCCGAGGTTGTGCCCGACATCGTCGCGCAGCTCGTTCCATTCCGAGCAGGCGACCTGGCAGGCCTTGCAACCGATGCACTTGGTGGTGTCGATCAGTTTGGCCACTTCCTCCTGATTGCGCACCGAAGGCGGGACTGTCGTGGTGGCCGAACGGGCAATGATGTCTTGGCTGGCCATTTAGACTTTCTCCACGTTGACCAGGAATGACTTGGATTCCGGGGTCTGTGTGTTGCCATCGCCGAGGAACGGCACCAGGGTGTTGGTCAGGTAACCGTGGCGCGTAAGCCCAGTAAACCCCCAGTGCAACGGGATACCGATCTGGTGCACCACTTGATTGTTGACCTGCAACGGACGAATCCGCTTGGTCACCACCGCCACCGCTTCAATGTGGCCGCGCTTGGAACTGACGCGCACGCGGTCACCGGCGACGATGCCCTTCTCCTTCGCCAGCACTTCACCGATTTCGACGAACTGTTCCGGCTGGGCAATGGCGTTGAGCTTGCAATGCTTGCTCCAGAAGTGGAAATGCTCGGTCAAGCGATAACTGGTGGCGGCGTAGGGGTAGTCCTTGGCCACACCGAGGGAATCCCACACCGAATCGAAGATCCGCGCCGCCGGGTTACTGGTGGCTTTCTTGTTTTGCGGGTGCAGCGGGTTGATGCCGATGGGCGTCTCGAACGGCTCGTAGTGCTCTGGGAACGGGCCTTCGTTCATTTTGTCGACGGCGAAGAACCGGGCCACGCCTTCGGGGTTCATGATGAACGGGCTCATCCCCGCTTCCGGTGGCACGTCGGCCTTGTAGTCGGGCACATCGGTGCCGCCCCACACTTTGCCGTTCCACCACACCAGGCGTTTTTTCGGATCCCACGGCTTGCCTTGCGGATCGGCCGAAGCACGGTTGTAAAGAATCCGTCGGTTCGCCGGCCAGGCCCAGGCCCAGCCTTGGTGCTGATGCATACCAAACGGATCGCTGTTATCGCGCCGGGCCATCTGGTTGCCGGTTTCGGTCCAGCTGCCACAGAAAATCCAGCAGCCAGACGCCGTGCTGCCGTCGTCCTTGAGCTGGCTGAACGCGGCCAGTTGCGCATTGCCCTTGATCGCCGCGCCCGTGGCATCGGTGAAATCGGTGGCGGCGTAACCGTTGATTTCCTTGGCCAGTTCTTCCGGTGTGGGTTCGTCGGCAATCTTGTACTGCCACGACAGCTTGAGGATCGGATCGGGATATGCGCCGCCCTTCGCCTGATAGCGCTGGCGCAGACGCAGGAACAGCTCGGCCATGATCCGAATGTCGGTTTGCGCTTCGCCCGGACCGTCCGCGCCTTTCCAGTGCCATTGCAGCCAGCGGCTGCTGTTGACCAGAGAGCCGTCCTCCTCGGCGAAACAGGTGGTGGGCAGGCGAATCACTTCGGTCTGGATGTCGGCACTTTTCACATCGTTGTACGGCCCGACGTTGCGCCAGAACTCCGAGGTTTCGGTGGACAGTGGGTCCATCACCACCAGCCATTTCAACTTGGCCAACGCCGCCATCACCCGGTTTTTGTCGGGCAACGCCGCAATCGGATTGAAGCCTTGGCAAAAGTAGCCATTGACCTTGCCCTGGCCCATCAAGTCGAACACTTTAAGGATGTCGTAGTTGGGGATGTCCAGCTTCGGCAGGTACTCGTACGCCCAATTGTTCTCCACCGTGGCATTGGCGCCGTACCAGGCTTTCATCAGGCTGACGTGGAACTTGCTGTAGTTCTGCCAATAGGACAGTTGCCCAGGCCGCAGCGGCTTTTGCGTGCGTTTGGTGATGTACGCCGCGTAATCCTGTTCGGCATCGCCCGGCAGCGTCAGGTAACCCGGCAGTGAGTTGGACAGCAAGCCGAGGTCGGTCAGGCCCTGGATGTTGGAGTGCCCRCGCAAGGCATTCACGCCGCCGCCCGGCATACCGACGTTGCCCAACAGCAATTGCACCATCGCCGCGCTGCGGATGATCTGCGAGCCGATCGAATGCTGGGTCCAGCCCAAGGCGTAAAGAATCGTCATGGTCTTGCCCGGTACCGAGCAAGTGGCGATCTCCTCCCAGATTTTCTGCATGGCATCGACCGGCATTCCGCAAATCTGGCTCGCCAGATCGATGTTGTAGCGGCTGTAGTGCTGCTTCATCAGTTGATAGACGCAGCGCGGGTCTTGCAGGGTCGGGTCGACTTTGACGAAGCCGTCCTCACCGAGCTCGTAGCCCCAGCCGGACTTATCGGTGTAGCTGCGCTTGGCCACGTCGTAACCGCTGAAAATCCCGTCCTCGAAGCCATACCCGGCTTTGACGATGAACGACACGTCCGTGTAGTTGCGCACGTACTCGTGCTGGATCTTGTCTTCGGTCAGCAGGTAATTGATCAGACCGCCCATGAAGGCGATGTCGGTGCCGGTGCGAATCGGCGCGTAATAGTCGGCCACCGAGGCCGTGCGGGTAAATCGCGGGTCGACCACGATCAGCCGCGCCTTGTTGTGCGCCTTGGCTTCTGTCACCCATTTGAAACCGCACGGGTGCGCTTCTGCTGCGTTGCCGCCCATCACCAGAACCAGATTCGCGTTGGCGATATCGGTCCAGGTATTGGTCATGGCACCACGGCCGTACGTCGGGGCAAGACTTGCCACCGTCGGGCCGTGTCAGACACGCGCCTGGTTATCAAACCCCAGCATGCCGAGACTGCGAATGACCTTGTGGGTGATGTAGCCCGCTTCGTTGGACGCCGCCGATGCCGCGAGGAAACCGGTGGTCAGCCAGCGGTTCACTGTTTGGCCTTGGGCATTCTTCTCGATGAAGTTGGCATCGCGGTCGGCCTTCATCAGGTCGGCGACGCGATCCAGCGCTTCATCCCAGGAGATGCGCGTCCACTCGCTGCTGCCGGGCTTGCGTACCTGCGGGTATTGCAGCCGACCGGGGCTGTGAATGAAATCCAGCAGGCCAGCGCCTTTGGGGCAAAGGGTGCCGCGGTTGACCGGGTGGTCGGCGTCACCTTCGATGTGGATGATATTTTGTGCGACGTTCTTCGCGTCATCGCCCAGGCTGTACATGATCAACCCGCAACCAACCGAGCAATACGGACAGGTGTTGCGGGTTTCATGAGTGTGGGTGAGCTTGAAGTGACGCACCTGTTCGGCAAAGGCAGGCGTCGGGGCCATGCCCAACGCCCCCAGGCTAGAGCCTGCAAGGCCGATGCCGGCGACCTTGAAGAACTGACGACGGCTGAGGTCCATCGTGCACTCCTGATCAGGTGGAAATCCGGTGCTTTGCCGGACTTTTCAATCAATCACGGTGGCGGCAGACGGACTGCCGACACCTCAAACTGTAGTCCGCGCATTGGCAATCGGTGTGAAAACCGACCGTCGGCCAGTTGTCGGCCTCTGTACCCGTCGGCACGATCCTTGTGGGAGCGGGCCTGCCCGCGATGGCGGTGGGTCAGCCGATATAAATGTTGACGGTGCCGAAGCAATCGCGGGCAAGCCCGCTCCCACAGGGTTTTACTGCGGGCTTTCGCGAGCAGGCTCGCTCCCACAAGATTTGGCGCTTATCATGGCCGGCATGATTAATCCGCCGTTACGAGACCGCGCATGACTTTCGATTTTGATCAGGTGTTCGACCGCCATAACACCGGTAGCACCAAATGGAGCCGCTACCCGGCCGATGTGTTGCCGATGTGGGTGGCCGACATGGATTTCGCCGCACCGCCGATGATCATCCAGGCCCTGCAAAAACGCCTGGAACACCCGATGGTCGGCTACAGCGTGGCCCCGGACAACTTGCGCGAAGCCATCGTCGCCGACCTCTGGAACAAATACGCCTGGCGCATCGAGCCGCAAGAGCTGATCTTTCTGCCGGGCGTCGAGTCGGGCTTCAACATGGCCCTCAAAGCGCTGGTCCAGCCGCAACAAAACGTCGTGGTGCAGGTTCCCAACTATCCGCCACTGCGCCACGCACCGGGCCATTGGGGCCTGAACAAGGTCGAGCTGAATTTCAATGAGCAGGCCGACGGCACCTACACCACACCGCTCGACACCTTGAGCCAGTCGCTGCAAGGTGGCGGCGCGCTGCTGCTGAGCAACCCGCACAACCCGCTGGGCAAAGCCTTTCCACGGGACGAACTGCAAGCAATTGCCGACATCTGCCTGGAACAGGGCGCGTGGATCATCTCTGACGAGATTCACGCCGAGCTGTGCTTTGACGGGCGCAAGCACGTACCGATGGCGACCCTGAGCGCGGACATCGCCCGGCGCACGATCACGCTGATGTCGGCGAGCAAGGCCTACAACATTGCCGGCCTGAAAACTTCGTTCATGATCATTCAGGACCGCGCCCTGCGTGAGCAGGTCAACCACGCCCGTTGCGGCATGGTCGACAGCGTCAACCCGCTGGGCCTGGAAGCCACCCGCGTCGCGTACAGCGAAGCCGGGCCATGGCTGACGGAACTGAGCGCTTACCTGCAAAGCAACCGCGATTACCTTGTCGACGCCGTTCGCACCCGCCTGCCGGGCATTACCATGAATGTGCCGCAAAGCACCTACCTGGCGTGGCTCGACTGCTCGGCGCTGGGGTTGGACAACCCGCAGCAGTTCTTCCTGGACCAGGCCAAGGTCGGTTTGAGCCCGGGCCTGGATTTCGGCGATGACGCCCGGCAATTCGTGCGCCTGAACTTCGGCTGCCCGCGCGCGTTGCTCGAAGAAGGCATTGCGCGGATGGAGCGCAGTTTGCGTAACCACAAGGCCTAGCAACAACGACTATTCCTTTGTAGCAGCTGGCGCAGCCTGCGTCCGGCTGCGCAGCAG
>NZ_JBFUBK010000111.1:0-20372 GCF_056405815.1 Pseudomonas sp. P1_F1_2
TAGTTAATCTGCGCACGACACAAAACTGTAGGAGCCGGGCTTGCCCGCGATGAGGCCCGAAAGAACACCACAGATCAGATCCGCCAGAAAGGCTTGAGCCCCTCCTCCCGCGCCTGCTCCGGAGACAGCCCCACATCCCTGAGCTGCTCCGGCGTCAGCGCCAGCAACGCCTTGCGCGTGTGCAGACGATGCCAGAACAGACCCCAGCGACTCAGGCCGGACGGCGCATTGCGCATCAGCGCCTCACGTGTACCGTTTTCCTGCCCTCTCGCCAGTTCCTGACTGTGTAACGTCAGCCGCACATCGCTCAAGCCGTTCATTTTGATTGCTCCTGTTTACTTGGGTAGCCAGAGCTTTCATTATGCGTGGACGACGAAAAGCATTACAGATTCAACACACAAGTATTAATTCCATACAGATTTTACGATTCAGCGTCTGAATCCCAGTTTTTTGCCCGATCTGTATTGGTTAACCGAATCACCCACACCGAGACTGCACCATGACCCTTTACGTCAACCTCGCCGAGTTGCTCGGCACGCGTATCGAACAGGGCTTCTATCGCCCCGGTGACCGGCTGCCCTCGGTGCGGGCGTTGAGTGTCGAACATGGCGTCAGCCTGAGCACTGTTCAGCAGGCTTATCGCGTCCTGGAAGACAGTGGCCTGGCGACGCCGAAACCCAAGTCGGGCTACTTCGTGCCGGTGGGTCGTGAACTGCCGGAGCTGCCGGCCATCGGGCGCCCGGCCCAGCGACCGGTGGATATTTCGCAATGGGACCAGGTGCTGGAGCTGATCCGCGCGGTGCCACGCAAAGATGTGGTGCAACTGGGTCGCGGCATGCCGGACATCACCACCCCGACCATGAAACCGCTGCTGCGCAACCTCGCGCGTATCAGCCGCCGACAAGACATGCCCGGTCTGTATTACGACAACATTCACGGCACCCTCGAACTGCGCGAACAGATTGCACGCCTGATGCTCGACTCCGGTTGCCAGTTGAGCGCCAGCGATCTGGTGGTCACGACAGGCTGCCATGAAGCGCTCTCCACCAGCATTCGGGCCATCTGCGAGCCGGGGGACATTGTGGCGGTGGACTCGCCGAGCTTTCACGGCGCCATGCAGACCCTGAAGGGGYTGGGCATGAAAGCCCTGGAGATTCCCACCGACCCACTCACCGGCATCAGCCTCGATGCGCTGGAACTGGCCCTGGAACAGTGGCCGATCAAAGTCATACAGTTGACCCCCAACTGCAACAACCCACTGGGCTACATCATGCCGGAGTCGCGCAAACGTGCGTTGTTGACGCTGGCACAGCGTTTCGATGTGGCGATTATCGAGGACGATGTGTATGGCGAACTGGCCTACACCTACCCTCGGCCACGCACGATCAAATCCTTCGACGAGGACGGTCGCGTCCTGCTGTGCAGTTCGTTTTCCAAAACCCTGGCCCCCGGATTGCGCATCGGTTGGGTAGCCCCCGGCCGTTACCTGGAACGGGTGCTGCACATGAAATACATCAGCACTGGCTCCACCGCGCCACAACCGCAGATTGCGATTGCCGAGTTTCTCAAGGCGGGGCACTTCGAACCGCATTTGCGGCGGATGCGCACGCAATACCAGCGCAATCGCGACGTGATGATCGACTGGGTCACGCGCTACTTCCCGGCCGGCACCCGCGCCAGTCGCCCACAAGGCAGCTTCATGCTGTGGGTTGAGCTGCCGGAAAGCTTCGACACCCTGAAACTGAATCGCGCCCTGCATGATCAAGGCGTACAGATTGCCGTCGGCAGCATCTTTTCCGCGTCGGGCAAGTACCGCAACTGTCTGCGCATGAACTACGCTGCCAAGCCAACACCGCAGATCGAAGAAGCGGTGCGCAAGGTCGGCGCCCTGGCGATCACACTGTTAGCGGAAACTGACAGCATCTCTGACTGACTTTTCTCGGAAACCCAGCGTCCATATGCCGACACCTGCCGCCAATCGGAACGATCCTACGTGAGAGTCAGACAGTCCCTGCTCGCTCTTCTGCTATTCGCCTCGTTCCTCAGCGGCTGCGCCAGCGTTGACGTTCAGCGCCATCCGAGCCAGGCGCTGCCGGCCAGCGACTCGGCGTTCGGTCGCTCGGTCCAGGCGCAGGCCGCGCCTTATCAGGGTCGCTCGGGCTTCCGCCTGCTGTCCGACAGCACCGAGGCCTTCACCGCCCGCGCCGAACTGATCCGCAACGCACAAAGCAGCCTCGATTTGCAGTACTACATCGTGCATGACGGCATCAGCACGCGGATGCTGGTAGAAGAACTGCTCAAGGCTGCCGACCGTGGCGTGCGGGTGCGCATTCTGCTCGATGACACCACCAGCGACGGCCAGGATCAAATCATCGCGACCCTCGCGGCGCACCCGAAAATCCAGATCCGCGTGTTCAACCCGTTGCATTTGGGGCGCAGCTCCGGCGTGACGCGAACCGTGGGCCGCCTGTTCAACCTGTCGCTGCAACATCGGCGCATGCACAACAAACTGTGGCTGGCGGACAACAGCATGGCGATCGTGGGTGGGCGCAATCTGGGCGACGAGTACTTCGACGCCGAGCCCAACATGAATTTCACCGACATCGACATGCTCAGCGTCGGCCCGGTGGCCGAACAGCTGGGACACAGTTTCGATCAGTACTGGAACAGCGCGCTGAGCAAGCCGATCGAGCAATTCCTGTCCAGCAAACCGACGGCCAAGGACCTGCAAAACACCCGGACCCGCCTGGAGGAGTCGCTGGATGAATCGCGCAAGCAGAACCATGCGCTGTATCAGCAATTGATGACCTTCAAGACGCACCCGCGCCTGGACATCTGGCGCCGAGAACTGATCTGGGCCTGGAATCAGGCGTTATGGGACGCACCGAGCAAGGTGTTGGCCGATGGAGAGCCAGATCCGCAACTATTGCTGACGACACAACTGGCACCTGAAATGAAGGGCGTCAGCAAAGAGCTGGTCATGCTCTCGGCTTACTTCGTGCCCGGCCAGCCAGGCCTGGTGTACCTGACCGGTCGCGCCGATGCCGGTGTGTCCGTGAGCTTGCTGACCAACTCACTGGAAGCCACGGACGTGCCGGCCGTGCATGGCGGGTATGCGCCCTATCGCAAGGCATTACTGGAACACGGCGTGAAGTTGTTCGAGCTGCGCCGCCAGCCGGGTGCGGGCGGAGGCAGCGGCAGTGGGCCACACTTTTTCGGACGCCCGACTTACTCGGGCTCCGACTCCAGCCTGCACAGCAAGGCCATTGTCTTCGACCAACAGAAGTCCTTCGTCGGCTCGTTCAATTTCGATCCGCGCTCAGTGCTGTGGAACACCGAAGTCGGCGTGTTGGTGGACAGTCCCGAGCTGGCCACCCATGTGCGCGATTTGGCAATGCAGGGCATGGCGCCACCGTTGAGCTATGAGGCGAAACTGGAGGATGACCGGGTGGTCTGGGTCACCGAAGATGACGGCCAGTTGCACACCCTGACCAAAGAACCGGGGAGCTGGTGGCGGCGGTTCAACGCATGGATGAGCACCACCGTCGGCCTGGAGCGGATGCTCTAGCGGGCGATAAAAATCTCTGTAGGAGTCAGGCAGGTTCGGCAACCGTGCCAAACGCACCCTGGCGCATCAGCAGAATCACCAAGCCGAATGCCCCGGCCGCCATCAGCAACGGCAACGCATGCCCACTGATCCACTGGCTGCCGGCACCCGCCGCCAATGGCCCGACCAGGCAACCGATCCCCCACAGCTGCGCGATATGGGCATTGGCGCGCACCAGCGCATCGTCGCGATAACGCTCGCCGATCAGGATCAGTGACAAGGTGAACAAGCCGCCCGCACTGGCGCCGAACAACACCCACAACGGCCAGATCAGCAGCGTGTCGATCAGCAATGGAATCGCCAGGCTCGACAACAGCAAGACCACGGCGCAGCCCGTGAACAGCGTGCGTCGGGACAATCGATCCGCCAGCGCACCAATCGGCAGCTGCAACAACGCATCACCGACCACCACGGTACTGACCATCGCCAGGGCAATCTCCGTGGTGAAACCTTGACGCAGGCAGTACACCGGCAACAACGTCAGGATCATCGCCTCGAACGCGGCGAACAACGACACCGCCCAGGCAATCGCCGGCAGGCCACGACAGAAAACCCACAAGTCGCCGAACGTCACGCCACTCGCTTCGCTGCTGGGCGCGCCGCTGCGACCCAACAACAGGAACGGTGCCGCCGTCAGCAAGCCAACACCGACCCAGAATCCGTAATCGTGTTCAGTGCCCAGAACACCCAGCAGCACAGGCCCGGCAAGCTGGCTCAGGGCATAGCTGCAGCCATACAGCGCAACCAGCCGCCCGCGCCACTCTTCCACCACGAGTTGGTTGATCCAGCTTTCACCGAGAATAAAGACCAGCGTCAGAATGACTCCGATCATCAGCCGCAACACCAGCCAGATCGGATAGCTCGGCAACAGCGCGAGCAAGCCGATGGACAACGCCCCGGCCCACAGGCACAGACGCATCAGATTGGCCGTGCCCAGACGCGCGGCCAGATGACTGGAGACTTTCGCCCCCAGCAACACGCCAATGGCCGGCATCGCCGCCATCACGCCGATGGCGAATGAGTCGTAGCCCCAGCTTTCCAGGCGAAACGACACCAGCGGCATGCTGACGCCCAAGGCCAGGCCGACACTCAAGACAGACGCCAACACGGCGAAATAAGTCGCCCAACGCATGTTCCACGCTCCTGTGGATATTTTCATGTACAACACAAAACACTGTGGGAGCGAGCTTGCTCGCGATAACGGTTTCACATTCAACAATGACGTCGACTGTCAGACCGCTATCGCGAGCAAGCTCGCTCCCACAGGGGATCTTCGTTGTGCCGGGCCCCGGTCTCGGGGCCCGCTACTGATTACAACTTGATCCAGGTCGCCTTCAGCTCGGTGTACTTGTCGAACGCGTGCAGCGACTTGTCGCGGCCGTTACCCGACTGCTTGAAGCCACCGAACGGAGCGGTCATGTCGCCGCCGTCGTACTGGTTAACCCAAACACTGCCGGCGCGCAGTGCGCGGGCGGTCAGGTGAGCCTTGGAGATGTCCTTGGTCCACACCGCAGCGGCGAGGCCGTATGGCGTGTCGTTGGCAATCGCAACGGCTTCTTCGGCAGTGTCGAAAGCAATGACCGACAACACCGGGCCAAAGATTTCTTCCTGGGCGATTTTCATCGCGTTGCTCACACCGTCGAAAATCGTTGGCTCAACGTAAGTGCCACCGGTTTCCTGGAGCGTGCGCTTGCCACCGGCCACCAGTTTGGCGCCGTCGGCATGACCCGACTCAATATAGGACAGCACAGTGTTCATCTGCTGGGTATCGACCAGCGCGCCGACGTTGGTCGCCGGGTCCAGCGGGTTGCCTGGCTTCCAGGTTTTCAGGGCCTCGATCACCAGTGGCAGGAATTTATCCTTGATCGAACGCTCCACCAGCAGGCGCGAACCGGCGGTGCAGACTTCACCCTGGTTGAAGGCGATGGCGCCGGCAGCGGCTTCGGCCGCTTCCTGCAGGTTTGGTGCATCGGCGAACACGATGTTCGGGCTCTTGCCGCCGGCTTCGAGCCAGACGCGCTTCATATTCGACTCGCCTGAGTAGATCAGCAGTTGCTTGGCGATTTTGGTCGAACCGGTGAACACCAGTGTGTCGACATCGTTATGCAGGGCCAGGGCCTTGCCGACGGTGTGACCGTAACCTGGCAGCACGTTCAGCACGCCTTTCGGGATACCGGCTTCAACGGCCAGCGCAGCGATACGAATGGCGGTCAGCGGCGATTTTTCCGACGGTTTTAGGATCACCGAGTTACCGGTCGACAGCGCCGGGCCGAGTTTCCAGCACGCCATCATCAGCGGGAAGTTCCACGGCACGATGGCGCCGACAACGCCAACCGGCTCGCGCGTCACCAGGCCGAGCTGATCGTGCGGGGTGGCGGCGACTTCGTCGTAAATCTTGTCGATGGCTTCGCCGCTCCAGCTCAGGGCTTGCGCCGCGCCGGGAACGTCGATGTACAGGGAATCGCTGATTGGCTTGCCCATGTCCAGGGTTTCCAGCAGCGCCAGCTCTTCAGCATTCTGCTTCAACAGGCCGGCGAAACGAATCATGGTGGCTTTGCGTTTGGTCGGCGCCAGGCGCGACCAGACACCGGAATTGAAGGTGGCGCGGGCGTTTTCAACCGCGCGCTGGGCGTCGGCGGCGTCACAGCTGGCAATCTTGCCCAGCAGACGGCCATCGACCGGGCTGATGCACTCGAAGGTCTCGGCGGAGACAGCGTCGGTGTATTCACCATTGATGTAAGCGCGGCCTTCGATCTTCAGATCGCGAGCCCGTTGTTCCCAATCGGCACGAGTCAGGGTGGTCATTCGAGTGTCCTCCTCTTATTGAATACGAACGCTGCGCGGTCTTCGCGGGCGCTGTCAGGAATTCTGCCCGGCCAGCCTGCTTTTCGGCCCAAGGCAACCCCCACCCTAAACCAGCGGCAGGTGAAGTTTCAATATATTTGACATAAGGCCGTCAAACGGCCTTGCGATGTTCATTTTAATAAACATAGACTTTGGGCTTTTCAGGCAATCACGGGAAATTACAACAATGAATATCCAGGATGTCGTCGACTTCAGCCAAGCCACGACAGCGCCCGAGCGCTATCGACCGGACCCGGTGAAAATCCTCAAGGGCGACCCGGAACAAGCGGTGTACAACCACTACAACAGCCCGTGCGGGCAGTTGAATGCTGGCGTTTGGGAAGGCGACGTCGGGCAATGGACGGTGAACTTCACCGAACACGAGTACTGCGAAATCGTTCAAGGGGTTTCGGTGCTGCGCGATAACGATGGCAACAGCAAAACCCTGCGCGCGGGTGACCGCTTCGTGATTCCTGCCGGGTTCCGCGGCACTTGGGAAGTGCTGGAGCCGTGCCGCAAGATTTATGTGGCGTTTGAACAGAAAGCTTGAGGATTTAGATTGTCTGGGCCGACGCTTTCGCGAGCAGGCTCGGTCCCACAGGTTTTGTAATCGACACAGATTTCTGTAGGAGCATGGCTTGCCCGCGATGAGGCCCTGACAGGCCCCACAAAACTCAGGACACAAAAAAGGCCCGTATCTCGCGATACGGGCCTTTTTCGTAAGAGAGAAAAATCAATTACTTGATTTTGCCTTCTTTGTAGATCACGTGCTTGCGAACAACCGGATCAAATTTCTTGATCTCGATTTTGTCCGGGGTAGTACGCTTGTTCTTGTCGGTAGTGTAGAAGTGACCAGTACCGGCGCTCGAAATCAAACGAATCAATTCACGCATGATTAGCTCCCTTAGATCTTGCCGGCTTTGCGGATTTCGGCCAGCACGACAGTGATGCCACGCTTGTCGATGATACGCATGCCTTTGGCAGATACGCGCAGACGCACGAAACGTTTCTCTTCTTCAACCCAGAAGCGGTGATGCTGCAGGTTCGGCAGGAAACGACGACGGGTTTTGTTGTTTGCGTGGGAAATGTTATTCCCAGTCACCGGACCCTTACCGGTAACTTGACATACTCTCGACATGCCTCAGCCCTCTAAAACCACATGCCCAACCCGGCATGGGTTGGCCGCTTAATCTCTCAGTCATTTGGCGCCAGGCGCCGCGTTTCTTTAGAGGTCTTACCGGCTACACCTACAGTGAAGGAACCGGGCCCCTAGAAAAGAGCGCTGCTTTATACCAGAAAGACTGAAGAGCAACAACATTCCGTGTGCACAGACCTGATAAAAACCCCGTTTTTCGGGCCACGAGCGCCTTGGATAAAGGCTATCGTGGCTAAAGACCGCTCGTCGCAGAGAATCGGTCAAACCGCCCATTCAGGATTTTTCTCAGCCGGTGCGCACTGAAATCAATCGCACATACTCCCCTTAAAATGAAAAAGGGGATAGTCATTTGCAAAAGAGCCCACTAGGGTAAGCCTTTTCCAGACTGCACTTGCAGATGGGCCTTCGATCTGTAAAGGAATCCGACCATGCGCCTCGCTGCCCTACCGTTGTTGCTCGCCCCTCTCCTGCTGAGCCCACTGGCCCATGCCGCGGCGCTTAGCGTCTGCACCGAGGCCAGCCCCGAAGGGTTCGACGTGGTGCAATACAACTCGCTGACCACCACCAACGCCTCGGCCGACGTGCTGATGAACCGCCTGGTGGATTTCGACACGGCCAGCGGCAAAGTGGTCCACAGCTTGGCGGACAGCTGGGAGGTCACACCCGACGGCCTGACGTATGTGTTCAAACTGCGTCCGGACGTGAAATTCCACACTACTGAATACTTCAGCCCGACGCGCGAACTGACCGCTGAAGACGTAATCTTCAGCTTCGAGCGCATGCTCGACCCGGCCAACCCTTGGCACCAAGTGGCCCAGAGTGGCTTCCCCCACGCGCAATCGATGCAGTTGCCGGCACTGATCAAGAAAATCGACGCGCTGGACCCGCTGACCGTGCGTTTCACCCTCGACCACCCGGATTCGACGTTCCTCGCCACATTGAGCATGGGGTTCGCCTCGATCTATTCCGCCGAGTATGCCGACAAGCTGATGAAGGCCGGCGCTGCCGAGAAGCTCAACAGCCAGCCTATCGGCACCGGCCCATTCGTGTTCACGCGTTTCCAGAAAGACGCCTCGATTCGCTACAAGGCCAACCCGGATTACTTCCGCGGCAAGCCTTCGGTGGACCCTCTGGTCTTCGCAATCACCCCGGACGCCAACGTGCGCCTGCAGAAATTGCGGCGCAACGAATGCCAGATCGCCCTGTCACCCAAACCTCTGGACGTACAGGCCGCGCTGAAAGAGCCGACGCTTAAAGTCGAAAAGACTGACGCCTTCATGACCGCGTTCGTTGGCATCAACAGCCAGCATCCACCGCTGGACAAGCCGGAAGTGCGCCAGGCGATCAACCTCGCCTTCGATAAGGCCAACTACATCAAAGCCGTGTTCGAGGACACCGCCGAGCCCGCCAACGGCCCCTACCCGCCGAACACCTGGAGCTACGCCAAAGGCCTGCCGGGTTACCCGCACGACGTTGCAAAGGCCAAGGCGTTGATGGCCAAGGCCGGGCTCAAGGACGGCTTCCAGACCACCATCTGGACCCGTCCTTCCGGCAGCTTGCTGAACCCCAATCCCAGCCTCGGCGCGCAATTGCTGCAATCCGATCTGGCGGAAATCGGCATTCAGGCCGAAATCCGCGTGATCGAATGGGGCGAACTGATCCGCCGCGCCAAGGCCGGCGAGCACGACCTGCTGTTCATGGGCTGGGCTGGCGACAACGGCGACCCGGATAACTTCCTTACGCCGCAGTTTTCCTGCGCGGCGGTCAAGTCCGGGACCAACTTCGCACGGTACTGCAATCAGGATCTGGACAAGCTGATCAGCGCCGGCAAGACCACCGGCGAGCAAGGCGTGCGCACCAAGCTCTACGAACAGGCGCAGGCTCAGATTCAGCAACAGGCGCTGTGGTTGCCGCTGGCACACCCGACGGCGTTTGCGCTGACGCGTAAGGATGTCGAGGGTTACTCCGTTAGTCCGTTTGGCCGCCAGGATTATTCGAAGGTAGTCCTCAAACCATAAGCGACAACACAAAACCTGTGGGAGCGGGCTTGCCCGCGATAGCGGACTTTCAGGCGACAACCATGTTGAATTTGCCGACGTCATCGCGGGCAAGCCCGCTCCCACAGGGACTCACTTAACTTCGACCCCCTCGCTTACATCCACCCGTACTCAGCCATCGACAGCGGCTCGCCGTCACCGATGATGAAATGGTCGAGCACCCGCACGTCAATCAAATCCAATGCCTCTTGCAGGCGTTTGGTCAGCAGCCGATCTGCCTGACTCGGATCAGGATTGCCCGACGGATGGTTGTGGCACAGGATCAACGCTGCGGCGTTGTGGGCCAACGCGCGCTTAACCACTTGCCTCGGGTAGACGCTGGTGCTGTCGATGGAGCCGCGAAACAGCACCTCAAAGGTCAGCACTTGATGCTTGGAATCCAGAAACAGACAGCCAAATACCTCATGAGGCTCGTGGCGCAGCATCGATTTCAGGTAATCCCGAACGGCCTGCGGGTTCTCCAACGCTGACTTTTGACGTGCGCGCTCGGCCAAATGCCTCCGGCCCATCTCCTGCGCTGCTTGCAACTGAGCGAATTTCGCTGGCCCGAGCCCCAATTGCCTGCTGAAGGCGACCTGATCGGCCTCAAGCAATGAGCGCAGGCTGCCAAACTGATTCAGCAGGTGTCGCGCCAGATCCACCGCGCTTTTACCTGAAACGCCAGTGCGTAAAAAAATCGCCAGCAACTCTGCGTCCGAAAGACTTGCCGAGCCCAACTCCAACAACCTCTCCCGCGGCCGCTCCGCCGCCGGCCAATCACGAATACTCATAGCACCTTCCCTGTCTGTGGGCGCCGCTGTTCCATTGCGGTCGCTGTGATATCGTAGCCCATCTTTTTTGCGGGCGATTTCACTCCTGGGGAGGGGGTATCGCCCTGCTGTCATCAACGAAATGAAAGGCAGACCTATGCAGCGGCTGTATCGGAAACGCATCGTTCTGGGCGTCGGCGGCGGCATCGCTGCCTACAAGAGCGCCGACCTGGTTCGCCGCCTGATGGACCAGGGCGCCGAAGTGCGCGTGGTCATGACCCGTGGCGGTGCCGAGTTCATCACCCCGCTGACCATGCAGGCCCTGTCCGGGCACCCTGTGCACCTGGACCTGCTGGACCCGGCAGCCGAAGCGGCGATGGGCCACATCGAGCTGGCCAAATGGGCAGACCTGGTGCTGATCGCCCCGGCGACCGCCGACCTAATCGCGCGCCTGGCCCAAGGCATCGCCAACGACCTGTTGACCACGCTGGTGCTGGCCACCGACGCCGTGGTCGCCGTTGCCCCGGCGATGAACCAGGCCATGTGGCGCGATCCGGCGACCCAGGCCAACCTGCAAATCCTCGAAAGCCGCGACATCAAAACCTTCGGCCCGGCCTCCGGCAGCCAGGCCTGTGGCGACGTTGGCCTGGGCCGTATGCTCGAAGCCACCGACCTTGCCCAGTGCGCGGCGGACTGTTTCCAGCGCCAGGCGCTGACTGGCAAACACGTGCTGATCACCGCCGGTCCGACCCAGGAAAACATCGACCCGGTGCGCTACATCACCAACCACAGCTCCGGGAAAATGGGCTTTGCCCTGGCCGAAGCCGCGGTGGAAGCCGGCGCCCGCGTGACCTTGATCACCGGCCCGGTGCACCTGCCAACGCCGGATCGCGTTACGCGTATTGACGTAGTCAGTGCCCGCGACATGCTCGCCGCGTGCGAAGCCGCGATCCCTTGCGACCTGTTCATCGCCTCGGCAGCGGTCGCGGACTACCGTCCGGAAGTGGTCGCCCCACAGAAACTCAAGAAAGACCCTACGAACGGCGACGGCTTGTTGCTACAAATGGTGCGCAACCCGGACATCCTGGCCACCATCGCCACACGCCCCGACCGCCCGTTCAGTGTCGGTTTTGCCGCCGAGACCGAACACCTGCTCGATTACGCTGCCCGCAAGTTGAAAGACAAAAACCTCGATTTGATCGTCGCCAACGACGTCGCCAACCCGAGCATTGGCTTCAACAGCGAAGAAAACGCCTGCAGCGTGATCGACCGTGAGCTTCACGCCACACTTTTCGCCCAGACCAGCAAGAGCAAAATTGCTCGCCAGCTGATCACTTTTATCGCCGAACGTCTGAACCAGGTTTAATTTACATGCACGCTTTGCAAGCCAAGATCCTCGACCCTCGCATCGGTACTGAATTCCCGCTGCCGCAATACGCCACGCCCGGCTCCGCTGGCCTCGACCTGCGCGCCATGCTGGAAAAAGACATCGTGATAAAACCGGGTGAAACCGTGCTGATCCCCACCGGCCTGTCGGTTTACATCGGCGACCCGGGCCTGGCCGCGCTGATCCTGCCGCGCTCGGGCCTGGGCCATAAGCACGGGATCGTGCTGGGTAACCTGGTCGGCTTGATCGACTCCGATTACCAGGGCCCATTGATGGTGTCCTGCTGGAACCGTGGCCAGACCGATTTCACCATGGTCATTGGCGAGCGTCTGGCCCAGCTGGTTCTGGTGCCTGTGGTGCAAGCGCATTTCGAGATGGTCGAAGAATTCGTCGAAACCCAGCGCGGCACGGGCGGTTTCGGTCACTCCGGTAGCCACTGATCAAAAAACAGGCAACAGTGTGGTGAGGGGCTTGCTCCCTCGCCCCATTTGCTCTGAAAGTTGAACATTCATCTGGAAGGTTTACCGCTGAAAATCAAGGCATTGGCCGGCCAAATCACCGCTGACGTCACTGGCATGGCCTTTTCGCACCACGAACTCTCTGTGGAAAACACCGTCATACCCTTCAGTTTGAGCCTGCCGACGAATGATTCGCCGGTCTGTCCAGCCACTTTCGAGATGGAGCATTTCCACAGATGAACAGCCCAGCCCACATCGCCCCCAAGTTCCCCGACAGCATTTTCCGCGCCTACGATATCCGCGGCACTGTCCCGGAATTTCTGAATGCTGAAACGGCCTACTGGCTCGGCCGTGCCATCGGCGCCCAAAGCCTGGCTCAGGACGAACCCAATGTTTCGGTTGGCCGTGACGGCCGCCTGTCTGGCCCGGAACTGGTCGAGCAACTGATCAAGGGGCTGGTCGACGCCGGCTGCCAGGTCAGCGACGTTGGCCTGGTACCAACGCCGGCGCTGTATTACGCCGCCAACGTGCTGGCGGGCAAGTCCGGCGTGATGTTGACCGGCAGCCACAACCCGTCGAACTACAACGGCTTCAAGATCGTCATCGCCGGCGATACGCTGGCCAACGAACAGATCCAGGCCCTGCACGACCGCCTCAAGACCAACAACCTGAGCAGCGGCAAAGGCAGCGTCACCAAGGTCGACATTCTCGACCGCTATAACACCGAAATCGTCCAGGACATCAAACTGGCCCGCCGCCTGAAAGTCGTCGTGGACTGCGGCAACGGCGCGGCCGGCGTGATCGCCCCGCAACTGATCGAAGCGCTGAACTGCGAAGTCATCCCGCTGTTCTGCGAAGTCGACGGCAACTTCCCCAACCACCACCCGGACCCGGGCAAGCCTGAAAACCTCGTGGACCTGATCGCCAAGGTCAAGGAAACCAATGCCGACCTGGGCCTGGCCTTCGACGGCGATGGCGACCGCGTTGGCGTGGTGACCAACACCGGCAGCATCGTCTACCCGGACCGCCTGCTGATGCTGTTCGCCCGCGACGTTGTAGCGCGCAACCCGGATGCGGAAATCATCTTCGACGTCAAATGCACCCGCCGCCTGGTTCCGCTGATCAAGGAATACGGTGGTCGGCCGCTAATGTGGAAGACCGGTCACTCGCTGATCAAAAAGAAAATGAAACAATCCGGCGCACTGCTGGCCGGCGAAATGAGCGGGCACATCTTCTTCAAGGAGCGCTGGTTCGGTTTCGACGACGGCATTTACAGCGCCGCGCGGTTGCTGGAGATCCTCAGCAAGGAAAAATCATCGGCCGAAGAGCTGTTTGCGACCTTCCCGAACGATATTTCTACGCCGGAAATCAATATCCATGTGACCGAAGAGAGCAAATTCAGCATCATTGATGCATTGCACGATGCGACGTGGGGCGAAGGCGCTGACCTGACCACCATCGACGGCGTGCGAGTCGACTACGCCAAAGGCTGGGGCCTGGTGCGCGCATCCAACACCACACCGGTGCTGGTGCTGCGCTTCGAGGCCGATGACGAGGCTGAATTGCAGCGCATCAAGGACGTGTTCCATGTCCAGTTGAAGCGTGTTGCACCTGATCTCCAACTACCGTTCTGATTCACCCGGAGCCCTGAATGACCCTCGAACGCGAAGCCGCCGCCAACACCGCCAAGGTCCTGTCCGAAGCGCTGCCTTATATTCGCCGCTATGTCGGCAAGACACTGGTGATCAAATACGGCGGTAACGCGATGGAAAGCGAGGAGCTGAAAACCGGCTTCGCCCGCGACATCGTGTTGATGAAAGCTGTGGGTATCAACCCGGTGGTGGTTCACGGTGGCGGCCCGCAAATCGGCGACCTGCTCAAGCGCCTGTCGATCGAGAGCCACTTTGTCGATGGCATGCGCGTCACCGACGCCGCGACCATGGACGTGGTGGAAATGGTGTTGGGCGGCCAGGTCAACAAGGACATCGTCAACCTGATCAACCGTCACGGCGGCAGCGCCATCGGCCTGACCGGTAAAGACGCCGAGCTGATTCGTGCGAAGAAGCTCACCGTCACCCGCCAGACCCCAGAGATGACCCAGCCGGAAATCATCGACATCGGCCACGTCGGCGAAGTGGTCGGCATCAACACTGACCTGCTGAACCTGCTGGTTAAAGGTGACTTCATCCCGGTGATCGCGCCGATTGGCGTCGGCGCCAACGGTGAGTCGTACAACATCAACGCTGACCTGGTGGCCGGTAAAGTGGCCGAAGCACTGAAAGCTGAAAAGCTGATGCTGCTGACCAACATCGCTGGCCTGATGGACAAATCCGGGACGGTCCTGACCGGCCTGACCACCCAACAGGTCGACGATCTGATCGCCGACGGCACCATCTACGGCGGCATGCTGCCGAAAATCCGTTGCGCGCTGGAAGCGGTACAAGGCGGCGTGGGCAGCTCGCTGATCATCGATGGTCGCGTGCCTAACGCGATCCTGCTGGAAATCTTCACCGATACCGGCGTGGGCACCTTGATCAGCAATCGCAAGCGCCCTTAAGCGATTGCGAATACAAAAAGACCCCGCTCAGCCTGGCTGAGCGGGGTCTTTTTTTATCCACCAATACCTGTAGGAACAAGGCTTGCCCGCGATGAACGATAACGCGGTGCATCAGAGACACCACGGCGTATCAATCGTGGGCAAGCCATGCTCCTACAGATCGGCGTCTCAGACGCCGAATTGGGCGCGGTAGGCTTCTACGGCTGGCAGGTGCTGCTTGAGCTGCGGATCGTCTGCCAGGAATTCCAGCACCTGGTTCAGCGACACAATGCTGATGACCGGGATACCGAAGTCACGCTCGACTTCCTGGATTGCCGACAACTCGCCGTTGCCACGCTCCTGACGGTTCAGGGCGATCAGCACGCCCTTGGCCTTGGCGCCGTCCTGGGAAGCGATGATCTGCATCACCTCACGAATCGCGGTCCCTGCAGTGATCACGTCATCGATGATCAACACATCGCCGGTCAGCGGTGCGCCGACCAGGCTACCGCCTTCGCCGTGGGCCTTGGCTTCTTTGCGATTGAAGCACCATGGCAGATCACGGTCATGATGCTCAGCCAGGGCCACCGCAGTGGTCGCCGCCAACGGGATGCCTTTGTAGGCAGGGCCAAACAGCACGTCGAACGAAATGCCGCTCTCGACGATGGCTGCCGCGTAGAAGCGACCCAGCTGTGCAAGTGCCGAACCCGAGTTGAACAGGCCGGCATTGAAGAAGTAAGGACTGGTACGCCCGGACTTCAGGGTGAACTCACCGAAGCGCAAAACGCCGCGATCGATGGCAAAACGAATGAAATCGCGCTGATACGCTTGCATGCAAAAAACCCCAAATACCACGGATTTAGCTAATTAGGTTGACGCCGTGTATCATACACGCACGCGATTTTTGGGGCCATTTATGCGGATCATCAGTGTGAACGTCAATGGTATTCAGGCTGCAGTCGAGCGTGGTTTGCTCAGTTGGCTGCAAGCACAGAATGCCGACGTCATCTGCCTGCAGGACACCCGCGCCTCCGCCTTTGAACTGGACGATCCAGCCTTCCAACTGGATGGCTACTTCCTTTATGCCTGCGATGCCGAAGTCCCCGCCCAAGGTGGCGTGGCTTTGTATTCGCGGTTGCAACCGAAGGCAGTCATCAGCGGCCTGGGCTTCGAGACAGCCGACCGCTACGGGCGTTACCTGCAAGCCGATTTCGACAAGGTCAGCATCGCGACCTTGCTGCTCCCTTCGGGGCAGAACGGCGATGAAGACTTGAACCAGAAGTTCAAGCTAATGGACGATTTCGCCCGTTATCTGGATAAACAGCGACGCAAACGTCGCGAGTACATTTACTGTGGCTCGCTGTACGTGGCGCAACAAAAGCTGGATATCAAGAACTGGCGCGACAGCCAGCAATCCCCGGGCTTCCTGGCACCTGAGCGTGCCTGGATGGACGAGATTGTCGGCAATATGGGTTATGTCGATGCCCTGCGCGAAGTCAGCCGTGAAGGTGACCAGTACAGCTGGTGGCCAGATAACGAGCAGGCTGAGATGCTCAACCTGGGCTGGCGTTTCGACTACCAGTTGCTGACCCCGGGCCTGCGCCGCTTTGTTCGCAGCGCACGCCTGCCACGTCAGCCACGGTTCTCGCAGCATGCACCGCTGATCGTGGACTACGACTGGACGCTGACTATCTAAGCGTCGATTCGCAGATGCAAAAAAGCCGACATCACTGTCGGCTTTTTTGTGGGCAACGATTTGTGCGATGGCTTACTTGATCAACCGCCAGGTAAATGGGTAACGATAGGGAAACCCTTCGTTAGCCTTCACACCCGCAATAATCGTCAGCACCAACGCGCCAATCGCCACCAGACCGAACAGGAAGAACCCTACGATCACCACCATCAACAGGAAACAGACAGTGGACGCAATGGCGACGGTGATCTGAAAGTTCAGCGCCTCCTTGCCCTGCGCATCGACGAAGGGGTCCATCTCACGTTTCATCTGCCAGAGAATCAGCGGGCCGATCAGCGTGCCGAACGGAATCCAGATCCCCAGCAAGGCGGACAAGTGACAAAACATTGCCCACTGCCGAACTTCTTTGCTCGGCGTGGGAAGCAGCTGTTGCTCGTCACTCATACCGTCCTCCTTGTCTGGTGCGGGTCCAATCAGTCGGCCAGTGCAGCCTTCTGCAGTTCGAAGATCTCGTTCATGCCTTTCTTCGCCAGTTCCAGCATAGCGTTCAGCTCTTCAGGCTGGAACGGTGCGCCTTCGGCAGTGCCCTGAACTTCGATGAAACCGCCAGTACTGGTCATCACCACGTTGAGGTCGGTCTCGGCAGCCGAGTCTTCCAGGTAGTCGAGGTCGAGCACTGGTTCGCCCTGATACATACCCACCGAAACGGCAGCGATCATTTGCTTGAGCGGGTCGCCGCCTTTCAGGCCGCCGCGCTTCTTGATCACTTTCAAGGCATCGACCAGCGCAACCATGGCACCGGTGATGGACGCGGTACGGGTGCCGCCGTCAGCCTGGATCACGTCGCAGTCGACATACAGGGTCACGTCGCCCAGCTTGGACATGTCCAGCGCCGCGCGCAGGGAACGACCGATCAAACGCTGGATTTCCAGGGTACGGCCGCCTTGCTTGCCACGGCTCGCTTCACGCTGGTTACGCTCGCCGGTGGCGCGCGGCAGCATGCCGTACTCGGCGGTCAACCAGCCTTGGCCCTGACCTTTGAGGAAACGCGGCACGCCGTTTTCGACGCTGACGGTGCAGATGACTTTGGTGTCACCGAACTCGACCAGTACAGAACCCTCGGCGTGTTTGGTGTAGTTGCGGGTAATGCGGATCGAGCGGAGCTGATCGGCAACGCGACCACTTGGACGTTTCATAGGGAATACCTGTACGGGGACGGAAAACTGCGGAGCATTATAGAGCCGTCGGCCACGACTGGGCACTTCTAAAAAATCTGGYCGACGACCGAAGGCCCTGAACAGCGCTTTACCGACGGCCTGCCGCCTTTTGTCACAGCGTGTGTTTGGGCGCATCCGCCCCACTGCGCTACAATCCTGCGCCTTTGCTGCCTGTCGGCTTTAATTCACAGATATCGGGTCTGCGACACCTTTGGTAATGCATCGACCCGACTTGCGAGGTACCTCCATGGTGCACAGCATGACCGCCTTCGCCCGCGTTGAAAAAGCCGGCACCCAAGGCACCCTGAGCTGGGAACTGCGCTCGGTCAACAGCCGCTACCTGGAGCCGCACTTGCGCCTGCCGGAATCGTTTCGCGACCTCGAAGGTGCGGTCCGCGAAGCCCTGCGCCAGGGAATCTCCCGGGGCAAGCTTGAATGCACCCTGCGCTTCACCGAAGAAAACACCGACAAACCCCTGCAAGTGGACCGCGAGCGCGCCGCACAACTGGTCGCCGCCGCCGAGACGATTGCCAGCCTGATCAAAAATCCTGCGCCGCTCAACCCGCTGGAAGTGCTGGCCTGGCCAGGCGTGCTGGTAGGCGACGCCGCCGACCCGCAAGCCCTGAATGCCGAAGCGCTGGCGCTGTTCAACGAAGGCCTGAAAGAACTCAAGGCCGGTCGCGAACGCGAAGGCGCGGAGTTGGCACGGCTGATCAACGATCGCCTGACCGCCATTGAAGAAGACGTCGTCACCCTGCGCGAACTGGTCCCGCAGATGCTTGCCACACAGCGCCAGAAAGTCCTCGACCGCTTCGCCGACATGAAGGCCGATCTGGACCCGCAGCGACTGGAGCAGGAAATGGTCCTGCTCGCGCAAAAGAGCGATGTGGCCGAAGAACTGGATCGCCTGAGCACTCACATCATCGAAGTTCGCCGGGTCCTCAAATCCGGTGGCGCTGCTGGACGGCGCCTGGACTTCCTGATGCAGGAACTCAACCGCGAAGCCAACACACTGGGCTCCAAAGCCTTCGACCCGCGCAGCACCCAGGCTGCGGTCAACCTCAAAGTGTTGATCGAGCAGATGCGTGAACAAGTGCAGAATATTGAGTAAGGCAACCCCGACATGACCCACAGCACCGGCACCCTGTACATCATTTCCGCGCCTTCGGGCGCGGGCAAGAGCAGTCTGGTCAAGGCCCTGACCGACGATGATCAAGAGATCCGCGTCTCGGTCTCCCACACCACCCGCGCCATGCGTCCCGGTGAAGTGAATGGCGTGAACTACAACTTCGTCACGCGCGAAGAGTTCGTGAAGATGATCGAGCACGGGGACTTCCTGGAGCGCGCCGAAGTGTTCGGCAACCTCTATGGCACCTCGCAAAGCCACCTGCAACAGACCCTGGACGCAGGCCACGACCTGATTCTGGAAATCGACTGGCAAGGTGCCGAGCAGGTGCGCAAGCTGATGCCTCAGGCGCGCTCGATCTTCATTCTGCCGCCGTCGCTTCAAGCCTTGCACCAGCGGCTGACCAACCGTGGCCAGGACAGTGACGAGATCATCGAYGGCCGGATGCGCGAAGCCGTCAGCGAGATGAGCCACTATGTCGACTACGACTACCTGATCATCAACGACGATTTCGCTCACGCACTGCATGATCTGAAGGCGATTTTCCGTGCCAATCAGCTGCATCAGAAGCGTCAGCAGCAGCGTAACGGAAAACTTTTGGCCGAATTGCTCGGCTAATCAGCTCTTCCCAAAACCGCTGCAAGGGCTTTACATTGGCACTTGCAGCGCGTTGAAGGGTCTGGTCAAAAAATCAGCGCTTCCCTAATCGCTGGTGATTTTTTAAACTGTTGAGTCCGCTCGCCCAACCGGGCAGCGCGCATATTGCATTCGCTCCGAGGAATACCATGGCCCGCGTAACCGTTGAAGACTGCCTAGAACACGTGGAAAACCGCTTTGAGCTGGTCATGCTCTCTACCAAGCGTGCCCGTCAACTGGCCACCGGCGGCAAAGAGCCCCTGGTTCAGTGGGAAAACGACAAGCCTACCGTTGTAGCCCTGCGCGAAATCGCGGAAGGCCTGATGAGCTACGAGTTCATCGCCAACGCTGAAATCGTCGAAGACGAACCGCTGTTCGCAGCGTTCGAGGACGAGTCCAACGAGGCCGTCTAAGCCATGCCTGGTCGACGTAGCACGGCGCGGGGTCACAGCGAACGGCAGGAATTATCATGCCGAGCATAGACGCCCTCGCCGATCGCTTATCGACCTATCTCGGCAAGGACCAGGTCAACCTGGTCCGCCGAGCGTACTTCTACGCCGAACAGGCCCACGACGGTCAACGCCGCCGTAGCGGTGAGGCGTACGTCACGCATCCTCTTGCAGTGGCGAATATTCTTGCCGACATGCACATGGACCATCAGAGCTTGATGGCGGCCATGCTGCATGACGTGATCGAAGACACCGGTATTGCCAAGGAAGCGCTGCAAGCGCAGTTCGGCGAAACCGTGGCCGAACTGGTCGACGGGGTCAGCAAACTGACCCAGATGAACTTCGAGACCAAAGCCGAAGCCCAGGCCGAAAACTTCCAGAAAATGGCGATGGCCATGGCGCGCGATATTCGCGTGATCCTGGTCAAACTGGCCGACCGCCTGCACAACATGCGGAC